>CAXBKC010000021.1:0-18233 GCA_963975615.1 uncultured Oleiphilus sp. | reverse complement strand
CTTCGGGCATTAAGGCTTCGGCTAACTTCCAAATAAATGAAGCAGGCATCTGACATTGTACAAGCGCAGAAATACCGGCATGCGAAGAAAGTTCTTGCTGCAACCAAGTGCCCATACCTTGGCTTTGAATCAAGATCAGGTCTTCTGCAAAAAGATCTTTAAGCGGATGTCGATCTATGATTTCTGAAATTAAGTATGCTAAAGATTCTGTTTTGTTAGAAGGGTACAGTTGTAACATGTCAGTTGCTTAATCCTTGAGTCTGAGCTTTTTTATTTACGATGCTATTTTCTGCACTCTTTTTGGTATTCTTTTCGGCATTCTTGCCAGCACTACTTTCTACATGGAAGTTAACTAAGTTAAACGAAAATCAAGAGACTTGCATCTGCTTTATTAATTCAATTTCACCTACTTAGAAAGTGTACTTAAGACTTCACATTAACAACAGAAAGCTAAGCGCTTATTTATTGATATTATTAGTTTTTTTCCAAAAACCGTGCTAACAAACTATTATTTTAAATGCATCGTTTATTTATTTTTTTTAACTCTAATTTTGAACATGCTCACAATTGTGAGGTGAACTAAAAGCATTGCTTGAGTTCACTAAAACAAATGAATATATTTTAATGAAAATAATAATTCTTTAAAGATAACAACTCTTTATACATAACAATAAATAAGATCTAAACAGGGAGTTTCAGAAGCGTGAGCTTACACAGTCTAAAGGGAAAAAAGAAAATAGGGACCTGGTCGAAGCTAGTCGCTCTATGCACCAAATCTATGGGTGGATATTATCGCTCGAACGGTACAGTTGTACGCAATATCGCAGCAGGAAAAACAAGTGATGACGATGATGAATCTATCTTCGTTGAAACTAATGTGGAATTTGCAAGCATCACCGAACGAACCCATGCTCGAATCCGTCACCAAGAAACTCAGCGACAAGAAAATATCGAAACAATTCTATCTATTGTTTCTAGCCTGATTGGTGAAAAAGTTCCCGTGCAATCCGTTGACCCGGACTGGTCGAACATCTTCTTTCATTACGCTCAAAATGTTAGTAATAAAAGTATGCAGAGCCTCTGGGCAAGAGCGATGGCATGCGAATTAAAGCATCCAAGCTCTATCTCGAAACGGAGTTTAAGTTTTTTATATCATTGTGATATTTGGGAAATTACTGCTTTCAAGAAAGTTGCTAACTACGCTTTTATTGGTGGCAATGGCCATCCATTCATCTTCCGCACCAAGAAAGACCTAATCAATAAAGATGATATCTTTACTGAAACACGCTTACTTTCTCACTGCATGAATGCTGGAATGATCACGCCTGAACCTAAAGATTTAGTTGTCGGTTTCCACTTTTTGTATAACAAGAAAAAGCATTTTATTGGCCATGAGTCGAGTTCTTTTGGTCAGAGCGTTGGTTTCTATCAACAATCTTTTACGAAAACAGGCAGTGATATCATGAAGCTTCTTGGTGGACTTGAAGCAATCCCCTCCTCTAACATGCATCGCAAATTAGTTTGGGAATATCTATCAGACTTTGTTGAGATCGAAACAGAGGGTGAGAATGAAGCTAACGATGCAATGGTCGGATAAGTTTAGATAAAGGAAGTTTCTAAAAAGTCAGGGTAAAATAGCGACAGACTTGATTTGAGCCCAAACAGCAAGCTTTGGTACCAAACCAAGATGATCAACCGAACGGCGCGTCACCCTTGAAATAAGAATGCTATCGCCCATTTTCAAACGCACTAAGGCCATCGCAGCATCGACATCATCGACCACTTCCATTACTTCTGCGGGTAAACTATTCAGTATACTGCTGTCTTGTGGCGTAAGAGATAAACTTACATCTTTCGCTAGAATTCTTATACGCAAGAGATCACCGATAGCAAGATGATTATCTTTAACCCATAACTCGCCACCCGAAAATTGCGTTAGCATCAGATACCACCTAGCGTCTTTTTCTAAAACCTGAGCCTTTAATACGACACCTAAGTCATTATCAAGTGATATCGGTAAATCTACTCTCGACAGAACCTCTTGTAATTCACCATCAGCAACAACCCTCCCCTCATCCATCAACACGATGTAATCTGCCAGCCTAGCCACTTCTTCAAGCGAATGGGTGATGTAAATAATAGGTATCTTACACACCTGGCTCAAGCTTTCTAAATAAGGCAAAATTTCCTGTTTACGCTTATAGTCTAGTGCAGCCAAAGGCTCATCCATAAACAGAATACGCGGCTGTCTAAGTAAAGCCCGCGCAATAGCAACACGTTGCTTTTCGCCACCAGAAAGAGAGCTAGGGTATTGAGCAAGCAAATGCTCTATTCCTAAAAGCGAGAGCACTTGCTGATAATCAATAAATGGAACGGATTGAGAAACCTTGCTAGCTCTCTTTGACGCATAATCAAGATTACCTTGCACCGTCAGATGCTCAAACAAACTGGCTTCTTGAAACACAACACCTTGCTGACGAGTATGTACAGGCTCAAAATAGGATGCATCCTGCCAGGTAAGATCTGCAATTCTAAATTGGCCTGAATCTACTCTTTCCAAGCCTGTCATACATCGCAACAAACTTGTTTTGCCACAACCCGATGCACCAAAAATAGCAGTAACACCTTGTACGGGTAGTTTTATAGAGACGTCTAAAGAAAATGGTTTAATACCAGAGCGTTGATACTTAAGGTTGAATTTCGCATGAATTAATGTTTCCACAGGCCCACTCATTTCAATTTCCCGCCACCAGCAAACATGCCTTGCTTGGGTTTAAACAAATACAAAAGAAATAACACACAAAATGAAAAAGCGATCATCACAGCAGATAAACTGTGGGCACCAGCATAATCCAAACTTTCAACATGCTCATATATCTGCACAGAAACAACTCTAGTCTCACCCGGAATATTGCCACCAATCATAAGAATGACACCGAACTCACCAACAGTATGAGCAAAACATAATACCGCAGCGGTAATAAAACCGGGCTTTGCCAAAGGAAGCACAACTGAGAAGAACGCATCAATAGGGCTAGCGCCCAAGGTAAGAGCTGCCTCGATAGGTCTTTCGCCTACTGCTTCAATAGCGTTTTGAATAGGCTGAACTGCAAAAGGTAAAGAGTAAATGACGGAAGCAAAAACCAGCCCCCAAAATGTAAAAGCTAAGGTACCTAAATTAAGCGCCTGTGTTATTTCACCCAACACACCTGTTGGTCCCATCGCAACTAAGAGATAAAAACCAAGTACAGTCGGTGGCAAAACCAGAGGCAACGCTACAATGGCAGCAACCGGTACTTTAAAAACAGACCGCGTTTTAGCTAACCACCACGCTATAGGCGTAGCAATAATAAGTAGCAGCACGGTAACAATACCCGCTAACTTGCAGGTTAATATGATTGCTTGCCAATCCGAGGGCGAAATCCACACATCCTTAAGCGTTAATTTAATCTGAGCAATATATTGCAAAACTAAATTTAAAGAATTGTACTGAAAGTAAAATATTTTGATCGAAAAAATCTCAGGCAACAAGCTTAGATCCCCTTTATTAAGTTACTTTTAGATCTTAGCTATACGAATAATTAACTACCCATGCTTACCTGACTATCAACAGAACCACCTGAACGAACAAATTCAGCCGCCATTACCCTCTAGACTTTAAATAGTAACTAAGCCCTTGCTCAAACATTTTATAATCGTGACAAATGAAGTCTGCCAAGGCCGAAAACTCTGGAAATACCTTGGTTTCATTATTTTCAAGATACAGGCAGGCGTGCATCTTCGCGTTATTTGCGGCTTGAAGGTCGTATAAATAATCCCCTACATAAACACACTCTTGCGGAGAGAGACTCCATTTTTTACTGAAATATAATAACCCCTGAGGGTTAGGTTTTGCTGGCGCGTCTTCTCTCGTTAAAACGTATGGAACCTTGATGCCACATTTTTTTATTTTAATCTGAGTCGCTTCAAAAGAATTACGAGTAACAATGGCCGTTTTTAAGCCTCGCGCTTCCAACCTTTCTAATAAGCAAGACGCCCCATGTATTACCTGTGCTGAATGGGCATCGTCGAGCTCGTGTTGCCTAATGATTTTTTCAGCATTGAGTTTTTCTTGACTCGGTAGCGTTTCCACGAAAGACAGTACATCTTGCCCGTCAGGGCAACCGATATCTGTACGGATTTGGTTAAAATCTAAAGCTGAGTGGACTAAGGTTCCATCTAGGTCAAATAATATTGCTTTAATGGGGTGAAGAAAAAATTCAGATGACACAAAGACCTCTTAGCTTGATAAGATTAACTACGAAGGGTCATATCCTGACAGCACAGTATAAAAATGAAAGTCTTTATTCTAAATTGAGACAAAAAGAGGTGTTTATCGGTCGTTTTGTCGCTAGAATTCATCACACATAAATCCGCAAAAACCCACAAATAAGTTAATAAAAGAGTGTTGGTTTCAACTTTTGATTCTGCCACCTTTTCCGTTCAAGGGAGCAACATGTGAACAAACTATTACCCATCGCTTTTCTTTCGCTTTTTAGCGTTGGATTCGCCTCTGCCACCGAGCTTTATGGCGAAATAAATACTAGTTATGTTTTCTCTAAAATAGAAAGTGAAAAGTTTAACCCTCTCGCACTCGAAGCACGTTTTGGTTTTTATCTGGAGCAGCAAGTTGGCCTTGAAGTCTACTATGGGGCAGGTTTAAGTGATGACAGCCAAGTAGGAATCGACCTTTCCTTAAACACGCTTGCAGGCGTAAATCTCCGCTTTGAATCACCAGAAACCAAAGACAGAATGAAAATATTCGTATTGCTAGGTTATGGCATGAGCGAGTGGGACGTAGATAGAAGTGGAACAGGTGAACCAGGGAAAGTCGACTTTGACGATTTCAGCTATGGTGGCGGATTTGAATGGCGCATAGACAAGAGCAAAAACTGGTTTATGAATGTGCGTGGTCAAAGCTTTTTGAATAGGGATGACCTTAATTTAAGCACAGGCAGTTTAGGAGTTCGTTATGCATTCTAAGATTAATCAGTCATTCAAAAAAGGTTTCACCGCTCTTACATTCTTCTGCTTAACTCTAATTTTAACAGCCTGTGGAAATAGTGAAGATGCTCAAAAAGTTAAAGCTGCTCTGGATGTAAACACTTTGAACATCACTTCCCTCGAAGTGAGTAGCCCGCGCGATATAATGGAAATAACAGCAACTGAACCATTCACAGCTATGGCAATCATTGCTAATGGCACTAAAGCCCCAATCAACATTTCTAATAAGGTCAAATGGTCTAGCTCAGATACAGGCAACGCCACAATCAATTCATCTGGTGTATTAACAGGTAAAGCCATAGAGACTCTAAGCGTGACCGTTAGTGCTCAACTTGCAGATTTAACTGCCAGTAAAGAAATTAAACTTTCCAATGCCCCACTTGAGAGAATAGATATTCTTACTAATCCCTCTCCTGTTTCAGTTTGTCGAGGCGGCTACCAACTCACCGCCGAGGGTAAGTATGAGACTGAGGTAGGAGAAGCCGAAGATATACGCACTATTACAGATTTGGTCACTTGGGCTTCAGGAGACCAAACACTATTAAAGTTTGGCGAAACAGGTGTATTTTCTACCTATAAAGATGGCACGACAACCGTGACAGCATCGCTTAATACCATAGATGCAAGTGCTCCCATTACTATCAATGATGATATTGACAGTATCGCTATCACGGCTGGATCAGATACGGTCAACGTAGGCAGTACATTAAGCTTTACAGCAACAGGCACTTATGACGATACTTCAACTGCCGATATCACTAAAAATGTCAGCTGGATAAGTGACACACCTAGCGTCCTTAGTGTCTCCAATGACACTGCAACCAAAGGCATCGCTACTGGCGTCTCTGTCGAGCTTGCCAATATATCTGCGACTTGTTTAAGCTCCGAAGCTGTTGTATCGAATGAAGCCTTAATTACTGTAAAGGTACTACCTGTAATAGATGGCGTTTCTATCAATGAAGGGACCGCTAACCTGGAATTCAAAATTGCGGATAGCCCTGAGCAATTAACTGCTAAATTGACTAAAAGCGCTGATAGCTCTTTCGGCAAGGTTGTCACCGATAATGACAATATTAGCTGGTCAGTCAAAAGAACTATCTCAGGAACAGCTCTTACTGTAAGCAATACCAAAGGAAGCAAAGGTGAGATTACCTTTAACGCTGTGGGTATTACTGAAATAGAAATACGTTATGACGATAAAGATGCGGACGAAGGGCCATTTTCAGATGTCATCGAAGTTGAGATCGTGGCTAACTAGCTAAAAGATGCCGGACAGTTTAGGCCTATCGGAAGATAGGCCTCTATCCATTACTTGATCCTCTACATGATCCTTTACATGAGATTTTCTAAAGATTAATAAGAACAGCTAGAGCCTTAGTATCCTATTAGTTTGGCCCAAATAGAGTCTGCTCATCATCAGAATCATCCTGTATTTCCTCCAAAGATAGCTCTCCAAAACTACTCTTAGTGGCTTCTTCTTTATTTGACTCCGAACTTTCTGGACTTGATTCTCCACTAGCCAACTTTATTCTAAGACGTAAATTATTAGGAGAATCGGCATTCGCTATCGTTTCATCTAATGATATTCGTCCTTCCTGATAAAGTTTGAATAAGGCTGCATCAAAAGTTTGCATACCGAGGTTTTCAGACTTTTCCATAATGGACTTAATTTCTGTCAGACGGTTTTTAAGTATCAACTCTTGAATAGTTTTGGTACCCAGTAACACTTCAACTGCTGCACAGCGTTTGCCATCAACGGTAGGAATAAGTCGCTGTGAAACAAAGCCACGTAAGTTCTGCGACAAGCCCATTAGGAGTTGAGACTTTTTCTCATCGGGAAATAAATTGATGATTCTCTCGAGCGCCTGATTAGCATTGTTCGCATGAAGTGTGGAAATTGCCAGGTGACCCGTTTCGGCAAATTCCAAGGCATGCTCCATGGTTTCACGGTCACGAATCTCCCCGATTAAAATAACATCGGGCGCTTGGCGTAAGGTATTTTTCAAAGCATTACGAAAGGACCGTGTATCCACGCCCACTTCTCGTTGATTGATGATACTTTTCTTGTGTCTATGCACGTATTCAACTGGGTCTTCAATAGTAATAATATGACCTGATGAAGTGCTATTACGGTGATCAATCAATGCTGCCAACGAAGTAGATTTACCCGAACCGGTTCCACCTACAAATAGAACCAGCCCGCGCTTTTCCATCACCAACTCTTTCAAAATCTGAGGCAGCTTCAGGTCATCAAAATTCGGAATATCGGTGTTAATATTACGCGCGACAATCGATACTTCATTGCGTTGTTTAAAAACATTGATACGGAAACGACCAACATTTGGAATCGAAATAGCCAGATTCATTTCCAAATCTTCTTCAAATGCCCGTCTCTGCTCAGAGTCCATTATCTCGTATGCGATAGTTTCTAGTTCACCAGCAGAGTAAGGCGTCTGAGACAAAGGCTTTAGCGCCCCTTGGAATTTTGCACAAGGTGGTGCTCCGGTACTTAAGTAGAGATCTTAACCATCTTTGGCTGCAAGAAGTTTAAGGTATTGATCGATTGGCGTTTCTTTCATTATTATCCTGTATTTCGATGCGTTCTAAATTAAAGCCATAAGGCAAAGATAAGAATTCAGTATAGAATCTGACTTTGGCTTGTACAGGTAGATTACGCACTAATTTAAAATCGCGAATAATAAATTGATTATCTAATTGACACTTCCCTTATCTGAGGCAGACGAACCTCGACTATTCATATGCTCGGATACAATACTTTCAAGTTTTGTCCCACCTTTTGCATCAAATTCAAGCGTTCTAATTGGGAATGGAATCATTATATCCGCCTCTTTCAAGCTATGCTTTATGGCAACAACTGCTTTGTGTCTTGATTCCATATAACCTACTTCATCTCCGGGATAGGCTATCCAAAACCATACAAGCAAGTTCACACTAGAGTCGCCAAAACCTTCTGCATAAACAGCGGTTTGCTCTTTATCAATGACAAAATCGAAGTTATTAATTGTGTCTACAATAATTTCACGCGCTTTTTCTGGATCATCGGCATATGAAATACCGACCGGCACTTCTACACGACGTTTGTTATAACGAGAGAAATTGGTAAGCACATTTCGAAAAAGAATTTTATTGGGAATAATATCCATTTGACCGGAAAATGTTTCGACCAGTGTATTTCTTAGATTGATTGTCTGAACTTTACCAAAAACCGAATCGGCAGAAATAATATCGCCGATTTTAAATGGCTTTCGAATACCCATTGCGATACCAGCAATTAAGTTTTCGGTCATATCCTGAAATGCAAAACCAATGGCAAGCCCAATAATACCCGCGCCTGCCAACAATGAGGTGACAGTACCTTTCAAACCAAGCACTTCTAGTGCTATGAAAAGACCTACTCCGAGAATAAATATCCTTAGAATAGATACCAATAAATCGGCTATCTGCCTCGATTCCATTGAGCGATGAAAAATACGTGTCAGACCGTAACTAGCTATGCGCGCAATGATTACGAAAACAAAAATAATGAAAATAGATACCACCAGGTTAGGTATATTTTCAATACTTAATTCCAGCCAACTTTCCAGCTTCCCATTAATGAGCTTTCTGAACTCTTCGAACTTGATTAAATCCATTACTGGCACCTTAGTGATTTATTTTAGAGTCTGGCCTTTCGGGCCTTTATATTTAAAGACTCATTGGCCCGCTATGAAAACGGAATTCTGTGTCTGAATCGGTGATAAGTTTATTTTCAATTTCACGAAAGTAAGCCACTCTTTCATCAATATCTTTCTTCGCATATTTTTTGGCTAGGGTTAAATAATCTTGATAATGGCGAGCTTCAGATTTCAATAAAGACAGATAAAAGTCTGATAACTCCGCTTCCAAAAATGGGGCAATTTTAGCAAAGCGTTCACACGAACGTGCTTCGATAAAAGCTCCAATAATCATAATGTCCGCAATTTTTTCAGGTTCTTGCTTACGAACATGATCACGTAATTTCGCTGCATAGCGTGAGGCGGTGAAGTTTGTATAACGTATGCCACGTTTTTTTAAGAACTTTAAAACCTGCTCAAAATGTCTTAGCTCTTCTCTCGCCAAGCGAGACATTTTCATTAAAAGTTCATCATCATGTGGATAGCGATTAATCAGATTCAATGCTGTGGTAGCTGCTTTCTTTTCGCAATGCGCATGATCTATCAGCATATCTGTTTGATTAGCGACGGCATTTTGTACCCATAAATCTGGCGTTTCTGCCCCTAGAAATTCTTTTATATCGGTTAAATCTTGCATTCTATTTATGTATCTCTTCACGTATTTAGCTTTATTTTAGTTAGCTAAGTAGTCTTGTATTTGCGCCCACTGAGTAAGCTTTTTCTCTTTGGAAAGCGCTGCGTTTGCTGGGCTGGTGGAAGGTAAGATAATTGTATTCCCTTGCCAATCATGCTTATTTATAAATTTTGTAAACAACTTCTCAGCAGCCTGACCATTAAATGCAATCAATTTTATGCTTGGAGTATTTTCACATAAATCAGACAAAGGGTTCACTGTGACAGTGCTTTGATCTATTTTGCTATCCAAACTACCAGGCCGATGACATGAAGCAATGACATCCCAAACAGCAATATTGTTTGAGAGTAAATTCAGCACCCTCTCCTTATATGGAAGAGCAAAGTCAAAACCACACAGCTCTGACATGATCCACCAAAATGCATTTCTTGGGTGGCCATAATATTGCTGAGTTTTCAAAGACTGCACACTCGGCATCGTACCGAGAATGAGCACTTGAGGCTCCCTACCCAAAAGGGGTTTAAAGCCCTCTTCAATCAATTTTTCTTCATCTTTCATTTAACTATCAATATCAAAGGCTAATTTCCACGCTTGATGAAACATACTTAGCCTTCTCGACTGCCTCTTCAATTGTTCCGCCTAAAGCTAAGCCGACGCCCATTCTTCTTTGCCCTTTTACTTCCGGCTTGCCAAATAAACGAAGCTGAGTATCTGGCTTTTGCAGCGCTAGATCTAAATTTGAGAAGCTAACAGTACTTGAATCACCTTCAACTAATATGACCGAAGATGCGGCAGGGCCAAACTGCTTAATCGATGGTATCGGTAATCCTAAAATCGCGCGGGCGTGCAAAGCAAACTGCGATAAGTCTTGCGAAATCAACGTCACCAAACCGGTGTCGTGAGGCCGTGGCGAGACTTCACTAAATAAAACATCATCGCCTTTGACAAAAAGTTCGACCCCAAAGATTCCAGTCCCACCTAGGTTTTCAGTAACTTTATGCGCTATAACTTGCGCATTTTTTAGAGCCTGTTCTGACATTACTTGTGGTTGCCAAGACTGCTGATAATCACCGTCTCTCTGAACATGGCCGATAGGTTCACAAAATGTAGTTTGGCCACCATGACGTACTGTCAGTAAGGTAATTTCATAATCAAATTCGACAAAGCCTTCAATAATTACCGTACCAGCACCACTGCGTCCGCCCTCTTGAGAATACGTCCATGCAGACCCGATATCGGCTATTGTTTTAATCGTGCTCTGGCCTTTACCCGACGAGCTCATTACCGGTTTAATCACGCAAGGCAGACCAATTTCTTCAACTGCCTTTAAATAATCTGCATGATTATCTACAAATTGGTAAGGCGATGTTTTCAAGTTTAAAGTTTCAGCCGCTAAGCGACGAATTCCTTCTCGATTCATGGTCAGATGAACGGCTCGCGCAGAAGGAATAACTGTAAAACCTTCTTTCTCTAAAGCTACTAATTCTGAAGTCGCTATTGCTTCAATTTCAGGCACAATAAAATCTGGTTTTTCTAATTCGATAACCGCACGTAAAGCTTTGGCATCTAACATATCAATGACATGAGAACGATGTGCTACTTGCATTGCAGGAGCGTCGGTATAACGATCGACAGCAATCACTTCGACACCATAACGCTGTAATTCGATAACGACTTCTTTACCTAATTCGCCAGAACCACAAAACAAAACTTTTTTTGCCGTCTTCGAAAGCGGCGTACCGATTGTTGTCATAAAACAAATCTCTTGATCATTAAATATGTGAGGATTTTTCGCGCTCTTTAGCCTTTTCGAGAGTGGCTAATTTTTCTGTACTACTCATTCCCCACCAACGAGTTATTTCTTCACCAGTACGTTGACAACCGACACAAACATCATCCATATCGAGGGCACATATACTCACACAAGGTGACCTTATTTCTTCTAAATCTTTATCTGTCATTTTACTGCCTGTTGTTTAATCATTATTTTTCACTATCGTTACCTGTGTTTCGTCAACACATTTCGACGGGCTCAATGAGCGGGTAATATTTACTCTTCATTCTGCCTAACAAGTTCATTCTGATAACGCTGGCCATTTTGTACATAATGCGCTGCGCCCATCGCCAACATCTTAATTTCTTGCTCAGTCAAAGCTCGCTTAATTTTACCGGGACTTCCCACGACCATTGAACCATCTGGAATTTCCATTCGTTCTGGAATAAGAGTATTGGCTCCAATTAAACAGTTCTTGCCGATTTTTGCGCCATTCAAGACCACGGCATTTATACCTATTAATGAGTTATCGCCAATGGTACAGCCATGGAGCATAACTTTATGCCCAATCGTTACATTTTTACCGATCGTCAGCGGATAACCTGGGTCAATATGCAATACTGAACCATCTTGTATATTGCTAGCTTCCCCAATGATAACTTGATCGTTATCTGCTCGGATTACAACATTGAACCAAATACTCGCCTTGTCATGAATTTCGATAGAACCGATCAAAGTTGCATTAGGTGCAATAAAAGCAGGGGTCCCCACATAGTTAACGTGTCGATCGCCTAAGCTGTAGATCACTGTATTATTCCTCTTAATATTTATTATTTGGGCGGTTTATCAAAGATATGGATATCCATTCCGTAAGCAACATTCATTAGCTCAACCAACACTACCGCTGACATACCCCAAATTTCATAGATTTCAGCTTCATCTTCAAAGTGATAACTTGGTATAGATAATTCCATTCCTTTATAAGTCATTCTGTCTCTTCTAACAGGTTCGGCTTCACGAAAAAACTGCACTGGTACTTTAAATATACTATCCAGTTCTGCAGGGTTTGGTACTAATGGATGGTCATCATCAACCATGCCAACGAATGGGCTAACCCGAATGCCATGCAATGACATAACCTGACTTAATGAGCCAATGATTTCTACATTTTCTGGTGGAATACCTATTTCTTCATGGCATTCTCTTAAGGCAGTAAACTCTAAAGAATCGTCAGTATCATCTCGCTTGCCGCCAGGAAAGGCTACTTGGCCTTTGTGCGTGTTCATATGCTGGGCACGACGTGTCAGAATAATTTTTGGTTGTTCGATATCTCTAGTAATAGGGACAAGAATGCCCGCATCGGGAAAGTCGCTAGTAATTTTTTTGGGTTCATAAGCATCTAAAGCACGCCTTAAAGCTTCAATTGAATTCATTACTTCTATGCTCACCGACTAAAAACACTAAAGAAAAATATAAATACGATCATACTAAATTTACTGAAAAAGAAGTATCTTGGAATAATATTTGAGTAGACGGACTTTAGCATACTGCTACTAGTTCATAAATTGAAAAGAAGCTCCTGTATTCCTTAGAGCTTCATCACTTTGAAAAATTAGGGTCAATGAGCATCTTATGAAATTCTGTAGCCAATGCGGTAACACTGTAGAACAAAAAGTTCCTGAAGCAGATAATCGCTTACGTTTTGTGTGTGTATCATGCGACATGATTCATTATCAAAATCCAAATATCGTATCAGGCACTTTACCTGTTTATGGTGATAAAATTTTACTCTGCAAACGTGCAATTGAACCACGCTACGGCTACTGGACACTGCCTGCAGGCTTTATGGAAAATAAAGAAACAACCAGCGAAGCAGCGATACGAGAAACGTGGGAAGAAGCCGAAGCAATTGTCGAAATTGGTAAACTTTTCAGCATGATAAGTGTACCTCAGGTCGACCAAGTACATATTTTCTTTCTTGCCCGCTTATTAGAACCAAAATATGCTGCAGGCAGTGAAAGCCTTGAAGTCGAACTGTTTTCTGAAGACGAAATCCCTTGGGAAGACATTGCTTTCCCCACTGTAAAAAAGACTCTTAAATTATTTTTTGCAGACAGAGAAAAAGACGATTTTGGTACCCATGTTACTGAGATTATTCGTTCACCAAGAAATCTGGTACCTAAAGAGCATAACGAACATAATTAGAGGTTTAGATGAAATATTTACATACTATGGTGAGAGTTAGCAACTTAGAGGCATCCCTCGACTTTTATTGCGATAAAGTAGGCTTAGTTGAAACCAGCCGCAAAGAGTCAGAAAAAGGGCGTTTCACCTTAATTTTTCTTGCCGCTCCGGCTGATGAAGAACAAGCTCAAGAATCATCTAGCCCACTTTTAGAGTTAACCTATAACTGGGACCCAGAAACCTATACGAGTGGTCGAAATTTTGGTCACTTGGCGTTTAGAGTCGATAATATTTATAAAACCTGCCAAAACCTTTTGGATAAAGGCGTGACCATCAATCGACCACCCAGAGACGGCTATATGGCATTTATAAAATCACCAGATGGTATTTCTATCGAACTCCTGCAAAAGGGAGAAAAGCTTGAGCCTGAACTGCCTTGGTCTGATATGGAAAATACTGGAACTTGGTAAGTCGTCATTGTTCTTTCAAAAAGAAGCACGCTAAAAACTAAAGCTTGATCGTGCTTCTTTAAAGTAAAGCTCGTAACAAACTTAAAGTTACACTTTCAGAAACGTCTTTCTATAATGTTTGAGCTCTTCAATCGACTCTTTGATATCGTCTAGAGCAAGATGTGTATTCTTCTTTTCAAAGCCACTTAAAACCTTCGGATTCCATCGAATGGCCAATTCCTTTAGAGTGCTGACATCCAAGTTTCTATAATGGAAATACTCTTCAAGCTCTGGCATATATTTCACAAGAAAACGCCTGTCCTGACCAATTGTGTTGCCACAAATAGGTGATATTCCTGCGTCAACATGCTCTTTTAGAAACTCTATCGTTTGTAATTCGGCTTCACGCTCAGAAACTTTACTCGCACGAACTCGCTCGGTCAGACCATTTTCACCATGTGTTTTGGTGCACCACTCATCCATCGCGCCAAGAAGTTCATCACTTTGATGAACAGCAATAACAGGGCCTACCGCCAAGGTGTTTAAGTCGCCATCAGTCACGATGGTCGCAATTTCAATGATGCGTTCCTTTTCAGGGTCTAAGCCGGTCATTTCCAGATCAATCCAAATCAGATTTTTCTTGCGGCTTTTGGCATCTTGTTGTTCTGTCATAAAACATCCTTTTATAGCAATATAAATAGCGCGTTGAATATACGAAGAGTCTTTTGATCAACAAAAGTTCGTATTATATTTTTTAACCTTAATACTTCTTGTTTATTTTCTCAATGCAGATGAACTTATAATAACAACAAAACACCCCAGCTTAATAAGCTTTTAGGGTTTCCTACTTTTTACTGATAGAATCGCTGTTTTAGCGGCGCATGATAAATATAGATACCTACAACTATGAGCAAACGTAAACTAAATAGACGTCAAAAATGGCGTATTGAAAAAATACAATCTGAAAAAATTGCTCGTGCAAGTAAAGTAGACAAAAAACTAAGCGAAGACTATCAAGCAAGTGATTTAGGAGAAGAACAAACTGGTTTAGTAATAGCTCATTATGGACAACTCGTCGATATTGAACCCTTAACAGAAGGTGCGGATAAAACCATTCATCGCTGCCATGTAAGAGCAAATGTTGATGCATTAGTCACAGGTGATATTGTAGTTTGGCGACCCGGCACCAACCAAAGCGGAGTCATTGAAACGAGGATGGAGCGCCAAAGCCTTCTTCAACGGCCTGATAACTATGGTTTACTCAAGCCTGTGGCTGCCAATATAGATCGCATACTTATCGTTGTCGCAACAGAACCTACGCCTTACGCTAACTTGATTGACAGATACCTAGTTGCTGCAGAAACATTAAAAATTCAACCCGCCCTGCTGTTCAATAAAAGTGATTTGATCAATGATGAAAATCGTGACTATATCGATTCACTCTGTAACACCTATAAAGATTTAGGTTATGAAGTCCTGAAAACTTCTGCTAATGAAGTCGCTCATTGTGAAGGTGAACTCTTAGATTGGCTAAAACACCATACCAGTGTTTTAGTCGGCCAATCAGGTGTCGGTAAATCATCACTTATTCGCAGTATTCTAGGCGATCAAAGTATCAAAGTTGGCGCCCTGTCTGAGCTGTCCAGAAAAGGCACCCACACAACAACCACTGCTAAACTGTTCCATATACCTGGGGGAGGCAAACTGGTTGACTCTCCTGGAATTCGTGAATTTGGCCTTTGGCACATTAGTGAGGCCGAGCTTCTTGAAGGCTTTATCGAACTACGGCCACACATAGGCTATTGCCGTTTCAGAGACTGCAGACACCAGAGTGAGCCCAAATGCGCTATTCTAGAAGCCGTTGATAAAGGTAAGATCAGCGAATCACGAATGATGAGTTACCGCCGAATTCGAGATACGCTAAACGATAAAGAAACCTTTGAAGCTTGATCTAAAATTTAGCCCCACCTAAGCTCTGCAGATATAAAAAAGCCAACTATACTGAAATCAATCAATAACATGACACATTCAGTTTCTTGGCTTTTTTAGTTTCTTTTTTGGCCATAGCAAGACAAACCGAATTATCAACAACTCCCTGAGCGCCAACCAAACGCGTTTTTTGATTGATGTATGACCGACTCTATGACTGATAGCAAGATGCCAACAAATGCTCAAGAATGGGCAGAATACCTTAATAGCAAATCGCTTCCTTCTCCTTTTAAAGTCGGTGAACTCGTACTGCGCAAATTAGATAAAGAAGCAATTTCTTATCCTCAACTTGCAAACATCATTAATCGTGACCCTATTCTTTCATTTGAAATACTAACGCGCGTTAATAAAGAGTCTGAACATTCAAGCCTAGGTAGCCATGATGGAAGTAAAACTCTGACACATGCCATTAGCATGATTGGTATTGAAGGTTTAAAAGAAAGTATTAATAAGCTTCCAAAAAAAGCAGTTTCTCCTAAGAATATAACTAGCTTTTACTACTTAAGAACCTTATGCACTAGCCTTTATGCAGGCTATTTAGGCAGAGCTATTTCGCTACGAAAGCAAAAAGGTAATGCTGAAGATATCTATTGGTCCAGTCTTTTTTTAGGGGCGCCAATTTGGCATTTATGGCGTTTTGCCACACCCGAGATGCGTTTGATTCGTTATGCGATCAGGTCTAACTTCAAGCTCCCAAAAATTGCAGAAGAAGAAGTACTGGGAGACTCTCTTGAGAACATTACCAAAGCAATGTCCAAGGAATTGATGCTCCCAAAAATGGCACAAGAATGCTATCAAAAGGATAACCAACCATCGCTATCAGATTGGGCAAGTATTGCTCATTGCGTCGATAATAGTAAAAAAATATGCAAGATCGATAACATAGAGCTAAAAATTAAAATGCAAAAACCGCATTTTATTGTGATGTTGGCTAACTTATTAGCGCATTATTCGTCGTATTGTTGGTATTCACGTGCAACCTTAAGGGCACAACGGATATTGGCTTATTATCTTAATTGTTCTTTGGAAGAAGCTATTACTTTCTCTCATGAAATAGCTGCTGACATGTCTCGCAAGCATCCTCTTCCAGGCTTAATGCTTCCCGCTTCGAAGCTGTTTATTCCTCCTAGAAAAAGAACAAAAGCAAATACCCCAAAAAACCTAAAAGTATTTCAAGAAGAAAATACCTTTGATACTTCAAATGCTACAAACACTGAAGCTGATGATCAAAAGATTGAAGACCAGAACATACAGAGCGAGCAACAAGACATTCAAGATAATGACTTCCCGAAAAGTAATAAAGTGAAAGCATCAACACTAGAAGATACTCGTACATTACCGAGTGCGAAAACAATTTTATCAAGAATTCAAATGGCTAAGAATATGACAAACCAAAACAATGCTCTATTTACAGAATTAAGCGACCTGATGGTAAATCAGCCAGAGAGCTTTTCTGACTTTCATGAATTAATGAATGCTGCTACTCAAGGTATCGGGTATGGCATTGATCTGAAACGTGCCTGTGTTGCGCTAATCAACAAAGATAACAGCCGTTTTAAAACATACTATACAGTCGGCTGCGCTGAATCTGCACAATTGAAAAACTTTGAAAGTTCGGTTGCTAAAAATACGATTTTCCAGAAGTTAATCGAACGCCCTGCTAGCATATGGCTAAAGCCAAGTAGTGAACAAAAGATTCAGGACTTAATTCCAGCAAACTTTAAAACCGCTATTGCTGTAAGTGAGTTTTTCTTAATGTCAGTTTTTGTTGGTAAAAAACCTATCGCTATTTTTTATGCTGACAATATGGATAGCGCCCCCTTAGATGAAAAGAGCTACCAGAAATTTAAATCATTATGTGTTGCCGTAAGCTCTGCACTTCAGTATCAGGCCAAAGCATCCAAAAGTTTTTCTGAAAAGAAATAAGCATTTAGCGCCATTTACAAAATATGGAATAGAGCCTCGCTAATGCTTCTGGTATGATCTTTTTCAACATTATTCTTTGAGAAACTGATCATGCCGGAAGCTGAAAACCTGCCACCTCTTTTATTAGAGCCCGACGTACTTCAACACATACTTTCTACCAAACAAGCCGACAATTTTTTACTCGTCGATCTAGGTAGCGAGGAACGTTTCTCTCAGGCTCATCTACCTAATGCTAGACTCATTCTACCTAGTGAAACACAAGCTGGCCCACCTATTCCCGGTCTATCTCCTTCAGACGCTCAACTAACTCAGCTATTGCAGCGCATCGGTTTAACTGAAGACAGTCATGTTGTGGTATATGACGATGAAGGTGGTGGTTGGGCCGGGCGCTTTATTTGGCTGCTAGATGAGATAGGCCACTCAAAATATAGTTACTTGAATGGTGGCATTCACGCTTGGGCAGCTGCAGGGTTTCCTGTAGAAACAGGATTAATCTCACACCCAAAGTCTCAGATAATTGTAAAAAACCATTCTAAAAATACGCTAACGGCAGATGATCT
>CAXBKC010000020.1:0-18244 GCA_963975615.1 uncultured Oleiphilus sp. | reverse complement strand
ATCAAAATGGATCAGGTTTTATCCGCCAAAATTATGCGTCTAGCAAACTCAGCAAGATATGGAGCCGGTAGAAAAGTAGCCTCTATTGATTCAGCTGTAGTTATGCTCGGCATCGATTCCCTAAAAACACTAGTTATCGCATCAGGTATTACTGGCGCATTCAAAGATATTGAAGGTTTTGATAAAAAGGCATTCTGGCGTGACAGTTTTATGATCGCCAGCATATCCAAACTTATCGCTAAGCATACTGATGCCGATCCTGAAACCGCCTTTACCTGTGGAATGATGCACAATATTGGTGATTTACTTATCCGGATTGCCTACCCAGAACAGGCGGTAAAAATAGATAACCTAATCGCAGTAGGTGCCAGTCGAGTCGATTTACAAGATAATCAATTTTCTTGTAACTTTGCTGAGGTGAGTGCAGAACTTGCAAAACGTTGGAATTTTCCAGCAGATATTGTTAAAGCAGTAAGACAGCAATGCGCGCCAAATGACTTTAAAAGTTACTCATCTTACTCAGGTATTATCTATTTAGCCTGTTACCTGAATGACGCTTTTAGGAATAATCTGGAACCAGAAACTGTTTTAGCTGAATTTCCAAACGACATTGCAAGACCTTTAGAAATCAATTTAGTTTCTTTCTTTGAAACAATAATCGAATTAACGCAAGCGGAAGATGATATCGAAGCTATCATCAACTAAAAGCCATACCCAAGAGAAATATAGGACGTTTTTTCTGTATGAATTGCAATAAATTGAACAACCCAAAAACGTATGCCCAGTTCAATCCCTAAACCCTCAAGATTATCTGCAACATTTCGTCGTTTATTCTTATCCGGAAGAAGATAAGACAAGCCCATATCGACAGCCATAAACGAAAAACCACTGGTATAGCTGAGGTTAACTTTCTCGCCTCGCTTACCTAGCCCTGCTCTTAAAGTTGGCCCCTCATAAACTGCTCCTTGCCGTTTAAAGTAAGAGATGCCAGCGTAGTGCGTTCTACCAATAATGTTGTCGTCCACTATATAGGCATAACGGGGTGTCCACCCTTTAAGGTCTGTAATTTTCTTTAGGCTCAAGTCGTCCAAAGAAAATTCTGCTGACACAGGAAGAGCCAACAAAGAGAACATACATAATAAAAGAAGTTTTTTCATAGGTGAGATCACAACATCCATGAGAGCAAGTTTCGTATACGCGCCAAGACTACTATATTGTGAAAAGAGAAACCAAGAACCAAGACACTATTTTTGAAATAGTCGAGGTTTTATGAAGCAGAGGGACTACATGAAGCGCCATTAAACATGTTTCATCTACATAAATTAATAGAATGACAAATTCAAGGCAAAAAAAATCCCAGCAGAACTGGGAATAAGAGTACACATGAAATCTAAACTTATTTGAATGATTCGGGCCTGAATCGTCTCACTCAAAATTCGATAATTGAATAATAGGTCTTAGTGAATAAAAAGTCTGTTGGTAAACAATTGCAAAATGTAATTTTTTATTACTACTGCAAGATAACTCAGATAGAAACTTTGTATTTTCACTGGCTTTATACCGATTTATGGCGATAATAGTGTTAATAACTAACTGGCAAGGACTCGCCTGTGCATCTTTCGTTTATCCCATCAAGAATTTCTAATATGGATATACAACGACTTTTTAAACTACTAAAAAACTTAACCGGCCAGTCAAACCTCCGCGATTTAATCGCGTCTCTTCAAATAATACTTACAGACAACTTTAACTTAGTCAGCATTTCTGTTTATGAACTTCAGTCCGCTCGCATTGAGAGCAAAAGAAAGTCTTGCTTAGCGTGTCTTGATTGTGAATCAAATCAGAAATCTTTTTTTCTTCATGAAAATAATTTTCTTAGCCAAGCACATGAAAGTCTTGAGCCTGTTTTTTATATCGATGATCAACTCATTAATAGAGCTATCTTCCCTGTAGTTCTTTACGATAAATCTGTGTCACACCTTATTTGTATAAGCCACGAATATGCTGAAGAGCCAGCAAAAGAGCTACTCTTAGGTTTAGTTGATATTTTCACTGATATTTTTAGGAATATTCATGAAAAAGGCTACGACCCACTAACCAGAATACTTAATCGACAAGCATTTGATCAAATAGCCTCTGAACTTAACTACTCTAATCGCAATAAACCTTGTCTCAACAAAACAAACAATGACTTTAAAGCTATAGCAATCTTAGATATTGATAAGTTTAAAAAACATCAATGACCTATATGGGCATGCTATTGGTGATGAAACTCTTGTTTTATTTGCACAAATAATTCGTACCGCTTTACGTCAAGAAGATTTATTTTTTAGGTATGGAGGAGAAGAGTTTGTCATCTTAGTCAAAGACGTCAAGCTTGAACAAGCTCAACATGCTTTAGAGCGCTGCCGACAAGCCATTGAAGCTAGACGCTTCCCCCAAGTAGGGAGAGTCACTGTTAGCATAGGTTTCGCAGACCTAGATAATACGTTTCAGCTCGTTGAAAACTTATCCAAAGCGGACAAAGCATTATATTTCATAAAAAAGAATGGTAGAAATCAAGTCATATCTTATGAAGAGCTAGTAGAAAAAGGTTTGCTTGAGCCCATATCAATCAAAGACAGCGCCATTGATTTCTGGGATTAAAGCTCCACATAGTAATGCAGTAACATACCCCACTTAAAACAATATACCAAATGAGACAAATCCATGCTTCAACCCTATTCACTCATTAACTCTCATGGGAAACCCCATCTTGGTCGCTTTTCACAACCTGTTAATGAAGTAAATATGAAAGATGCTGACTATCGCACCCCTCTCAATAAAGTCGCAGGAAAATGGAAGAAACACTTTCATTTTAAGCAATTTCAATTTTTTGGTGGCATCGGGGAAGATATTATTTTTGGCTGCGCTCTTGCTGACACTGCCTATTTAGGCGCTGTTTTTGTTTATGTCTACCGGATTTCCGATCAAAAAATGTTGACGTGGCAGTTTAAAAGGCCTTTTTCTTTAGGCTTATCGATGACAAAGAGACCCGATAATGGCGTTAGTATATTTAAGTCGGGTAATAAAAAAATACGTATGAACTACCAACTCAACTCTCAGGGAGAAAGAAGAAAAACCCTTGATATTGATTTTGGTAAAGATCTAAAACTCAATGCTGAAATGGTTGAAACGCCAGACTTTGAAACAATGGCCTTGTGTACGCCATGTTCAATCAATGGCTGGGTATATGCCCAAAAAACAGCTGCGCTCCAAATTAACGGCTCCTTAAATTGTAATTTAGGTATTTTCGACCTCAAAGAACAGAACTCACACGGGCATCATGATTTTTCTGCTGGTTATATGCGTAGAGAAACCTTCTGGAACTGGGCGTGTTTTTCGGGTGCTACTGATTCAAATCAGAAATCAAAAGATTCGCCTATCATTGGTTTAAATGTCTCTTGGGGTGTAAACGAAACCGGGTACTCAGAAAATTGCTTCTGGATTGATAACACCCTCCACTCTCTTCCGCAGGTACAGTTTAAGTTTGATCGTGACAATGAGCATTCAGCATGGCGCATTCGAAGTGAAAACCTTCAAATTGATTTGAGCTTTGTACCGGAAGGTATGCATAAAGAAAATATAAATGTCATCCTTTTAGCGACGAACTTTAAACAAATATTTGGTCGCTTTAATGGCTTCCTAGTTACTGAAGAAGGAAAGCGTTACGAGATTGAGAACTATTACGGCTTTGTCGAAGACCATTATTCTAAGTGGTAAACTTTAGACCCATCAGCTTTAATTTTGAAAAGTTGACCTAGGAATAAAACAAGCGTACAAGTGTAAACTTAAAATCCAAATAGCGTATTTATCATGACAAAAAAAAACCCTCCCAATATTAATGAACCCGAATTACACCTTAATGCTTTATTTGAGGCGCACGTTAAATATGAACTGAATCAGTTTAAAGATGCAAACCTCCAAAAATTAATACAAAGTGAATTAAGTTTTTTATTAGAATCAACGTCTAAGATGAACTTAAGTACTTGGGTGCCAGCGCAAACAATCAAAGATGTCATTAAAGATCATGTAGTTGAAAACTCTATTCCGGGCTCCATTGCCGATATTGCTGGAAAAATGTCGAGCAGTATTTTTAACTCAGACTTCCACAAAAAGACAAAACTGAAAGCGATTATTTCACGACAACAATTTGAAGAAATTGTAGATAAAACAATCGAACTAAAAGAACAACGTAATAATGGTCTTGATAAGCTGATTGATCTTCCTATCTATACAGACCTAATATCTGGTATTTTATTTCAAGCAATTACGCACTATATCTACGACAACAATCTGTTCAGCAAAAACATTCCCGGCATGTCTTCGCTATTAAAAGTCGGCAAGAGCTTTATGGACAAAACTGCACCTAAATTAGGTAGCGGTATTGAAGACAGTGTTAGAACTTATATTGCAAATAGCCTTGAGTTAATCATTACCGAAAGCAAAGCCTTTTTAGCTAATTCAGTGACGGATGAACAGTTAAAAGACTCCGCTATCACCCTTTGGGAAAATATAGAAAACAAATCATTTTCTGACTTTCAAAAAGGCATGGATAGCTTAGATCTATCCGAGTTTATTACTCTTGGTTATGATTTCTGGTTATCTTTTAGAAAAAGTGCTTATTTTAAATGGTGTTATGAAACGACTGTCGATACTTTTTATAGTGAGTATGGCGATTCATCGATTGACGAATTAATGGAAGAGTTCCAGATCACAACAGAAAAAATAAGCAAAGAGTCTCATCGATTTGCGCCACTATTAGTTAAGGGCTTAAAGAAATCTGGATATTTAGAAGCTGCAATAAGAAGACACCTTGAAGGTTTTTACTCCTCCAAGGCGGCTAAAAGTTGCTTTAGTGAAACCTAAAGCAACGAATGGAATTTAAGCAGAATCAGTTAATGAACTCTGCTTTTTTTTGCTGAACTTACGTACAAGCACATAAAACACTGGAGTTAACAGCAAACCAAAAATGGTTACCCCTATCATGCCAGAAAATACAGCCACCCCCATAGCATGACGCATTTCAGCACCCGCGCCTGAAGATAGTACCAGTGGTACAACACCCATAATAAATGCAAGCGAGGTCATTAAAATTGGCCTTAACCGCTGCCTACTTGCCTCTAAAACAGACTCTCGTAATGACAAGCCATGGTCTTCTTTTTCTTTGGCAAACTCGACAATAAGTATCGCGTTCTTTGCCGCCAAGCCGACCAAGACAATCAGTCCTATTTGGGTGAAAATATTATTATCACCTCCTACGAATATCACACCCGTCATTGCAGATAAAAGTGTCATCGGTACGATTAAAATAATCGCCAAAGGTAAACTCCAGCTTTCATACTGAGCCGCTAAAACCAGAAATACTAACAAGACCACTAAAGGGAAAATATATAAGGTCGTGTCACCCGCTAATATTTGCTGATAGGTTAAATCTGTCCACTCGTAAGCCAACCCTTTAGGTAATGATGAATCGAGAATTTTGATCATCGCGGCTTCTGCCTGGCCACTACTGTAGCCAACGCCTGGACCTGAGTTAATATCTGCTGCGGGGTAGTTATTGTAGCGTGTCACCATATCTGGCCCAGTCGTTTGTGAGACACTCACAAACGATGCTAGAGGCACCATTTCGCCATCACGGTTTCTCACTTTTAATAGCTCTATTTGAGACTCATCAGCCCGAAAGGATTCTTCTGCCTGAAGGTTAACCTGATAAGTTCGCCCAAATAAGTTCACGTCATTAACGTACACCGAGCCCATATAAGCCTGAAGCGTTTGGAAAATATCACTAATGTCAACGCCATGAATTTTAGCTTTCTCTCGATCTACCTCAACGCTAATTTGAGGAACATTCGCCTTAAAGAAAGAGAATGTACCCATCGGATTGAGCTCAGGTGTCATATAAGCTTGTCCGAGCACATTCTGTGTTTCTTGGAATAATCGCTCGTAACCTAAATTACCGCGATCTTCTATCTGCAACTTAAAGCCACCTGTAGTACCTAAGCCTAATACTGGAGGCGGAGGAACCACAGCAACAAAACCTTCTTCAATCACACCAAACTGCATATTCAATTGCTCAGCAATTGCATTTGCGCTCAAATCTTCCGTCGTCCGTTCATCAAAAGGTTTAAGGGTTACAAATACAACACCTGAGTTTGACGCCACAGTAAAACCGTTAATTGATAAGCCAGGAAAAGCAACTGAAGACTCAACACCTGGATGAGCTAAAGCGATTGCTGACATTTCTTGAATAACAGCATCTGTCCTATCAAGACTGGAAGCGTCTGGCAAACTGGCAAAAGCAATCAAAAACATTTTATCTTGCTGAGGCACGAAGCCTGTTGGTGTGCTTTGAAACTGATTATATGTAAGGCCTATTAAGCCAAAATATAAAATCATGACCACTGTTAAGCCTCTAATAAGCTTTTTCAAAACCCCAATATAACCTGCAGATAACTTTTCAAAAAAACGATTAAAAGGAGAGAAAACAATCCGGCCAAAAAGAGAGTCTAAGATACGACTAAACCAGTCTTTCTTTGCATCATGAGGCTTTAATAAGACTGCAGCTAAGGCTGGGCTCAGCGTTAGTGAATTGAAGGTTGAAATAATGGTTGAAATCGCGATTGTCAAAGCGAACTGCTTATAAAATTCCCCTGTCAGACCAGAGATAAACGCAGTCGGAATAAATACAGCACTCAAAACAAGCGAAGTTGCAATGATAGGCCCTGTCACTTCTTTCATTGCCTGCTTAGTAGCTTCAACAGGTGTTTTACCCAAACCTATATTACGCTCAACATTTTCTACTACAACAATGGCATCATCAACAACAATACCTATGGCAAGCACAAGTCCAAATAGAGATAGAGCGTTTAGTGAAAACCCGAACAAATGCATCACTGCAAATGTACCTACGAGGGATACAGGTACGGCGACCAAAGGGATAATGGACGCTCGCCAAGTCTGTAAAAACAAAACAACAACAACTACAACGAGCAATATTGCCTCTAAAAGCGTTTTAACTACCGCTTCTATCGAGCCTCTAACAAAAATAGTTGGATCATAAACAATATCAAAATCAACACCTTGTGGAAAAGTTTCTTTTAACTCAGCCATACGAGCACGAACATCATTGGAAAGCTGAATAGCATTAGAGCCGGGACTTTGGAAAATGGCTACTGCGGCTGCAGGCTTATTATTCAATAAAGAGCGCATACCATAAGAACTTGAACCAAGTTCAACACGCGCAACATCCTTCAGTCGAGTAATCGTCCCCTTTTCTCCAACACGAATAATAATATCGTTAAATTCATCGATATTTTCCAAGCGCCCTTTCACTTTGATCAGTAATTGAAATGGGTTATCTTCAGCACTAGGCGGCGCACCAATAACACCCGCTGCAGCTTGTCGATTTTGTTCCCGAATCGCACCAACAATATCGCTAGTCGTTAAACTTAAACTAGCCACTTTATCTGGGTTTAGCCAAATCCGAACAGCGTAATCACCCGCACCAAAGACTCTAACGGACCCAGCACCTTCTATTCTAGACAGTTCATCTTTTACTTTAAGCGTGGCAAAGTTAGATAAGTAGAGCATATCGTAACGGCTATCAGGCGATAATAAATGCACAACCATCGTCAAGTTAGGTGAAGATTTCTCAGTGCTTACACCTAAACGCTGCACCTCTTCGGGTAACCTCGGTAAAGCTCGAGCTACGCGATTTTGGACTTGGACTTGAGCATCATCAATATTTGTACCCAAAGCGAAAGTCACAGTAATCGCTAAACTTCCGTCAGCTGTCGACTGCGACGACATATACAGCATATTCTCAATACCGTTAATCGCCTGCTCAAGCGGTGCCGCTACCGTTTCTGATATAACAACAGGGTTCGCTCCAGGATAGGATGCACTTACTACAACCGTAGGAGGCACAACTTCTGGGTATTCAGTGATGGGCAATTGAAACATTGCAATGGCCCCTGCAAGAAATATCATCAAGGATAAAACCGCAGCAAATATTGGCCTATTAATAAAGAATTGAGAAATTTTCATACTTGTCCCTACTCTGCTGAAGCCCCGTTAATTGAGCGCATTTCAACCTTGGTAGGGCTGACAGGCGTTCCAGGGAAAACACGCTGAATCCCATTGACGATAATTTGCTCATTAGCAGATAAGCCCGACTCAATTATTCTTAAGCCCCCCTTTCTATCCCCCAATGTCACAGCGCGATATTCAGCAATATTGTTTTCATTAACGACTAAAACATATTTATTATTTAAATCTGACGAAATAGCTTTTTCATCAATTAAAGTAGCCATAATTGATGGGCCAATTTTCATTCTAACTCTTGCAAACATCCCAGACGTTAACTCGCCCGACTCGTTCGAAAAGGCTGCACGTAAACGTATAGTGCCAGTTAAGGGGTTTATTTGGTTGTCTATAAAATCAATTTTCCCCAGATGTGGATAGTCACCCTCATTCACTAACTGTAATTCTGCTTTAGCACCGATCTGAGAGCCATCTTCTCCTTTCACCTTAGCTAATCGCATATACGTCCCTTCGTCCACATCGAAATAAGCGTGAATTTCAGACGAAGACACAAGCGTTGTCAGAATGCTAAGGCCTTGACTAACATAGTTACCTTTTGTGATATTTGCTCTTGAGATATGACCAGAGATAGGTGCTGTCACCCTGGTATAACCTAAATTCAGTTTAGCGTTATGCAAGGCAGCCTCAATGGCATCTGAGTCTGCTCTAGCTTTTATAAGCTGGGTATTTCGATTATCGACTTGCTCTTGAGAAATCGCGTTTGTCTGCTTTAAACTTGCTGCTCTTTTTACATCCCTTTCTGATGCTTGTGCCTGAGAGCTTTTTAATTGAGCCTCCAAACGTCTGACCTCTGCTTTAAAGGGATCATCATCAATCTTAAACAAAAGATCGCCCTTTTTGACATAAGAACCTTCAATAAAGGCAACTCTATCGATATAACCTGACACTCTCGGTCTAAGCTCTACCATTTCAGCTGACTCAAGGCGGCCCGTGTAGGTTTTCCAAAGCTCTACCTCCTCTTCGAGAACCTCTGCCGTTGTAACTGCTGGCGGTGGTGGTGCACCAGCTCCCGCACTTTCTGATGTAGCTTCATTCTGCGAGTCATTCTGACAAGCACTCAAAAACAATAAAACACCAAAGGCAAAAGACAACGTTGCAGATCTAAAATATATTCTTTTCATTTTCCTACCCGATTAACGAAGGTGACTTTGTTTAGTCAGAGGTTTTAATTAGAACTTCTTAAGAGGAAGCAAATACTACCACCTTGTTAAGCATCGATGTAACTATCGAGACAACAAAAATGGTAAAATAACCACCGACAAAACACATTGTTCCTTCGATAGGATAATCACCTTTTATAGAGCGGCTAAATATTAATGACTCTCGATCAAGAACCAAGCCTTAGCATTATTTATCAAGATAAGTTCGTGGTAGCTATGCATAAACCTGCCGGATTATTAGTGCATAAAAGCCCGATAGATAAGTATGAAACACGCTATGCAATGAAAATTCTTAGAGATCAGATTGGCCAATGGGTTTATCCTGTTCATAGGCTAGATAAACCTACCTCAGGAATCTTGTTATTTGCCTTACATCCAGAGATTGCGACTCAAATCAGTGAATATTTTGAGAAACGACAGATAGATAAAACGTATTGTGCGATTGTAAGAGGCTATTCACCAGATTTTGGAACAATAGATCACCCTTTAAAGGAGATTGCTGCCTTTAAGCACTTACAAAAAGTTGTTGCACAAAAACAAGCTCAAGAAGCTTTAACAGCTTTCAATACTATAACTAAATTTGAACTACCGCTCTCAGATGGCAGGTTTCCAACTAGCCGATATAGTTTAATGGAACTAAAACCCAAAACAGGTAGAAAACATCAATTACGAAGACACATGAAGCACATTAGCCACCCCATTATTGGCGACGTCAAGTATGGAAAAGGAAGTCATAACAGACTTTTTCAAGAAACGTTTAATTCACATAGACTGCTTTTAGCAGCGACAGAGCTATCCTTTATACATCCAGTAACCAACGAGAAACTAATATTAAACTGTCCGCTAGATGAATCCTTCTCGGAAACACTAGAAAAACTAAAACTTTATAAAGTCCCATAAAAAAACCGATATGCAAAAACATATCGGTTTTTTAACACTCTATTTATTTCGGGGTAGAAATTATAGAGCAGCGTCCAATTCAGGAACAGCATCAAATAAGTCTGCAACTAAGCCGTAATCAGCAACCTGGAAAATAGGTGCGTCTTCGTCTTTGTTGATTGCAACAATGTACTTACTACCAGACATACCAGCCAAATGCTGTATTGCGCCAGAAATACCAACAGCAATATATAAGTCAGGAGCAACAATCTTACCTGTTTGGCCAACTTGCATATCATTTGGAACAAAGCCCGCATCAACTGCAGCGCGAGATGCACCAACAGCAGCACCAAGCTTGTCTGCAACAGACTCAAGAATCTTGAAGTTGTCGCCATTTTGCATGCCACGACCACCAGAAATAACAATACTTGCAGCTGTTAATTCAGGACGGTCAGACTTAGCCATTTCTTCATTTACAAAAGAAGAAATACCCGCATCTTGTACATTATCGATAGATTCAACAGAAGCAGAACCACCTTCAGCAGCAACAGGATCAAAAGCAGTACCACGAACAGTAATAACTTTTACTGACGCAGAGCTTTGAACAGTTGCGATTGCATTCCCAGCATAAATAGGACGCGCAAAGGTATCCGCTGATTCAACTCGAATCACGTCAGATAACTGAGCAACATCTAATAAAGCAGCAACACGAGGCAAAAAGTCTTTACCTGTAGTACCAGCAGAGGTCAGAATGTGAGTATAGTTTTTACCCAAATCTGCCACTAATAAAGATAAGTTTTCTGCAAGATGATGCCCATAAGCGGCATTATCTGCTAATAGAACCTTAGTTACTCCATCAGCTTTTGCAGCAGCATCAGCAGCTGAAGCACAACCTTGACCAGCAACTAATACATCTATATCACCACCGATTGCTTTTGCAGCGGCTAAAACGTTTAGAGTAACAGGTTTGATAACACTGTTATCATGATCAGCAATTACTAAAATACTCATTTAGATCACCTTCGCTTCATTTTTGAGTTTATCAACCAGCTCAGCAACGTCTGCCACTTTAACACCAGCAGAACGTTTTGCAGGCTCCTCAACCTTGATTACCTTTATAGCTGAAGCTACATCAACACCTAAGTCTGCAGGAGAAACAACCTCTAAAGGCTTCTTCTTAGCTTTCATGATGTTGGGCAATGAAGCATAACGAGGTTCGTTTAATCTCAAATCAGTTGTTACAACGGCAGGCAGGTTAAGACTTAAAGTCATTAAGCCACCATCAACCTCACGCGTTACATTTACTTTGTCGCCATCGACAACAACTTCAGATGCAAATGTACCCTGACCCATTCCAGTTAATGCTGCTAGCATTTGGCCGGTTTGATTATTATCAGAATCGATTGATTGCTTACCAAGAATAACTAGCTGTGGAGCTTCTTTATCCACAATAGCTTTTAATAATTTTGCTACCTGTAGAGATTGAACATCTTCATCTGTTTCGATCAAGATACCGCGGTCAGCACCAAGAGCCAAAGCAGTACGAATTTGTTCTTGCGCTACTTTAGGGCCGATTGAAACGACTATGATTTCGCTAGCAACACCCTTCTCTTTAAGACGCACTGCCTCTTCAACAGCGATTTCACAAAACGGATTCATTGCCATTTTGATATTAGTAAGATCAACACCTGAATTATCAGGCTTTACTCGTACTTTGACGTTATAGTCAATAACTCGTTTAACTGCGACAAGAACCTTCATAGATTCCTCGTTAATTAGCAAATGAAAATTAGAGGCCTGCAACTTTTTATTCACAACCGTGTTCCATAAAGGAAACATTACGATTAACAATAATAAGATGACAAAATAGACCCAGATAAAGGCGCGAAAGCACTCACTCAAGTTTACGGTTCTTTAAAGTGAGATTACCATTCTTTTTTAAAAAAGTGCGTATTTAAAATCCACTTTTTAGAGAACACTAGCAGCCTGATCCAAGAATCAAACAAAATACAGCATTCGCGAAGGCGATGATTCTGCCGATAAATCACTTTTAGGTCAAGAGTTGCCCTACAATTCACACCTTTTATAGCTAAATATAATGATAAAAGGTGTGAATTTCAGTTACCTCATTTTATTAAGACCTGTCATTTCTTTTACTTAAACAGAATAACAAGGTAAAATTCAAACAAACGTTTGAAAGCCTTTCATACTTAAATTGCATTAAATATGAATAAATTTGTTGGGATATTTTCAATACAGCCCACTTAGACTAAGCTTCAAATTACTTAAAACTATAGCAGTATAGGTTCGTAAGGCTACATTGCCAAACCTATCAACTGTTCAATTTCGTATATGCATGAGGAGACTAATTGTGGAACGTGAATCGATGGAGTTTGACGTACTCATTGTTGGCGGTGGCCCCGCTGGTTTATCGGCTGCCTGTCGCATAAGACAGATCGCTGAAGAGACAGGTAAAGAAATCAGTGTATGCGTAGTTGAAAAAGGCTCAGAGATAGGCGCTCACACACTTTCTGGCGCCGTTGTTGAAGATCGCGCACTTGCAGAATTATTCCCAAATTATAAAGAAATGGGCGCTCCATTAAATACCCCAGTTAAAGCAGATGAAGTCCACTTTTTAACAAGTAACGAAAAAAGCTTTAAGACACCTAATTGGATGATCCCGAAGCCTATGCATAACGACGGCAACTATATCGTTAGCCTTGGTAATGTTGTTCGCTGGTTAGGCGAGCAGGCTGAAGCGTTAGGTGTTGAAGTTTACCCAGGCTTCCCCGCTGCAGAAAACATAATTGAAGATGGTGCAATTAAAGGCATCATCACTGGCGATATGGGCCTTAATGAAGCAGGCGAACAAACTGATGCTTACATGCCTGGCATGGAGCTACGCGCCAAATATACTATCTTCGCAGAAGGTTGCCGCGGCCATCTAGGTAAGCAACTCATTCAACAATTTGAATTAGATAAAGGTAAAGATGCCCAGCATTACGGTATCGGCATTAAAGAACTTTGGGATGTACCGGCAGAACAGCACAAAGAAGGCCTAGTACTTCATGGCACAGGCTGGCCCCTAAATGAATCCTCATCTACAGGTGGTTTTTTCCTTTATCATGTAGAAAACAACCAAGTGGTTGTGGGTTTGATTACTGACCTAGCCTACTCAAATCCTCATGTTAGCCCCTTTGATGAATTCCAAAGAATGAAACACCACCCTGTTCTTGCTCAACACCTAAAAGGCGGAAAGCGAGTTTCTTATGGTGCACGGGCGATAACAAAAGGCGGACTTAACAGCCTTCCTAAAATGACCTTCCCTGGTGGCTTGATCGTAGGTTGTGATGCTGGAACCTTAGATTTCTCTAAAATCAAAGGTACACATACTGCAATGAAGAGCGGAATGATTGCCGCAGAGGAAATCACAAAAGCGATTGCAGCTGACCGCGCAAATGATGAAATAACAGAATATACATCAGCATTTGAGAGCTCTTGGGTTTATAAGGACCTTCATAATAGCCGTAATTTTGGCCCAGCAATGCACAAACTTGGCATGTGGCTTGGTGCAGCGTTTAACTATATCCACCACAATATAGTACCAATTCCATTAACCTTGCATGACACAACACCAGATCACGCGACTTTAAAGCTAGCAAGTGAAAGTAAGAAAATAACTTACCCCAAGCCCGACGGGCAATTGAGCTTTGCTAAACTAGACTCGGTGTTTATTGGTAACGTGAACCATGCTGAGCATCAACCTTGCCACCTCAAGCTTGCAGATGCATCTATTCCACTAGGTGAAAACCTAGCTAAATACGATGAACCTGCTCAGCGCTATTGCCCGGCAGGTGTATATGAAATAGTTGAAGAGGCAGGCGGCGAGAAACGCTTCCAGATAAACTCTCAAAACTGCGTTCACTGTAAGACATGCGACATCAAGGATCCCGCACAAAATATTAACTGGGTGACACCAGAAGGCGGCGGCGGCCCTAACTATCCAAACATGTAGTACTCAAAAAGCAGCCTAGGCTGCTTTTTTTATACCTATAAATAGTCAAAACCTTATTTGACTTAACACGCCACGCACCCTTGTCAATTTATATTAAAAATTATATAGAGACGAAAAAAAACACCTCTATGAGGTGTTTTTTAAAACAGAATAACTATTTCTTCGTTACTGCCAAATTATCTTTTGCTTAGCGCCATACCATTTATCTTCGAGAGGCTTATACACTTCTTCGATAACATTACGCTTAATTTTCATTGTGGGGGTCAAGAATTCGTTTTCAATTAACCATTGATCCTTAACAACCACCATAAACTGTAACTGCTCATGGGGATCAATAGAATCATTCACTTCTTTCATCATCGCCAACAAACCTGGCTCTATTTCTTTTCTAAAACCGGCATCTCCATGCTTAGCGAATGTTTCATCAGACAGCATTATTAGCGCATGAGGTTGAGGACAATCAGCACCCGAGACACAAACCATCTCAATACAATCGTGACCAATTATTTTATTTTCTATCGGAGCTGGCGCAACATATTTACCCTTACTAGTTTTAAACATTTCTTTGATACGGCCAGTAATTTTCAAGCGGCCCATTGCATCAATTTCACCTTTATCCCCAGTTAGTAAGAAACCATCTTCGGTAAAACTTTCTTTGGTTTTTTCTTCATCTTTATAATAACCCATCATCGTTGCAGGGCTCTTAACTTCGATCTCACCAATATCAGAAATACGATGCTCTACACCGGGTAACGGTTCGCCAACATAGCCAACTTTAGAGCGTCCAGGCAGAGATATATGAGAGTAAGCAAAATTCTCTGACATACCGTAACCTTCAAGCAACTCAAGACCCAAATTACGATACCAGTTAATAATATCTCCAGATAAAGGAGCCGAACCACTACCAGCAAAACGGCAATATTCCAAACCTAAGGCAGTCAGTACTTTTTTCTTGACCATACCAGAGACGATTGGAATTTTTAATAAACGATTAAGCTTCTTAGGTGGCATCTTTTTAAAGATACCCATCTGAAATTTAGACCACAGCCTTGGAACTGAAATAAACACTGTTGGCTTAGCGCGACGAAGATCATCAAGAAATGTATCCAAAGCATCAGCAAAGAATAACTGCGCTCCAATATGAAGGGAGGACTGCTCTACCGCATAACGTTCAAACACGTGCGCTAATGGTAAGTAAGACAACATTCTATCGCTTGGATTAATATCAAGCGCTTCAGCAACACCGCTTGCTGCAACGCCCATCGCATAGAAAGACAACATGACACCTTTAGGCTGACCGGTACTACCTGAGGTATATACAATAGTTGCCATTTCTTCTGGGTCACGAACGGTATCTTCTTGCATTGGTGCATTTTCAGCAACAATATTATCCCAACTAGGAAAATCTGTTTTCGGGCTTAATGGATAAGAAACACAAGGAAGATCAGAAGGCACACCTGCTTTCATATCATCCCAGTCATCCAGCTTTCCAACAAATAACAACTGAGAATCACTATGCTTTAAAATATAGTTCACTGTGTCAGAGTTGAGCGTTGGATAAAGCGGAACGGTAACGTGGCCAGCCATCCAAATTGCTAAATCACTCATAATCCAGTGTGCGCAGTTTTTAGATAAAATGGCAATACGGCTTTTAGGTGGATAGTTTAATGATTTTAAATAACTAGCCATTCTTCTGGCTTCGCCAATAGCTCTGTTCCAAGTATATTCTTGAACAACGCCATTCCCCATTGGTTGGGTCAAATAAATATCATCCGCTTTTGCCTTTTCCCAACGATAAGCCTGCTCGAGGGGTAGCTTTACTTTTTTCAATGATGTCATGGTGATGCCAGCTGTCCTATTGTTTTTAGTTTTATTAATCCGTCTTAGTCTTAATAATGTAAAGTCAGAGACGAGATAATAAAAGGTGTAAACGAAAATTTAAATAGAAAACTCAAAAAGTCACAACTTTATTATCTATTTTATGATGTATAACTTAATCGAAAATTACTTAAAAAGCTTTTATTAAAAATAGCATAGCATAGCTGAGTGAAATAATACTGCAACCAGTTAGATACTCAAATAAAGCTTTAACCAATAGTCAATCAGCCATTCCTTAATACTCAGCCCTTGGTCACTCAACAATAAACCATTTAGCCCCAAAGACATAATCAGCAAGACCCCACATAAAATCGTTAACCAATTTACTCTTTGATACTTAACTTGCTCAACAACTTCAACTGATCGATCTAAATTTTCCGTGATAATTTTTACTTGAGTTTTCTGCTCTTCAACCATAGGTAGTAGCTCAGAAACAATAGCTTCAACACTTTGAGGCCTATCTTCACGATACTTAGACAACATCCTTCCAATCAGCTGCTGCATATCATAAGGCAAGCTAATGAACGCTTTTGTCTTTGTTAACACGCCATCTTTAAATGCTGGGGGCATGCCTGTTAGAGCATGGAAGAATATAGCACCTAAAGAAAAAATATCTGACAGCTCATCTCGTTGAGGCTGCTTATCACCATACCAATTCGCCTCTCTTGATTGAACCCTGTAATGCTCATCCAAACCAAAATCAGCAATCTTGACCTGCATATTTGCTGTAAGCAGTATATTACTCGGCCTCAGATTTCCATGTAAGATTCTATTTTGATGGGCAAATGAAAGCCCTCGGCAAATTTGAACACCTAACTTAATAAACGTTTGAAAGTCAAAAGCCTCAATCAACCTATCCTGAAGGCTTCCACCCGAAATATAAGGCATAACAATAATAAAAACAGAATCATATTTAAAACATTTGGGTGCTTTAAATTATGCAGCATTTTGGCTTCTCTAAAGCCAGAAAAACTGTTAGTTCGCTTTTTTATCACTAACAACTTGTGCGAACTTTTATCTTCATATAAGTAGACTGCACCGTGCTGGTCTTCTTGCATAACATCAAGTAAACCAAACTTTTGCTTGATCGCTGCCAAGCCCTCACCTGCTCTACTGACTTGTTCTTCTGCTATATGCTGACCTTTCATAGCCAAAAGTAATTGAGTCTTCACTTCTTCAACAGATTCCGGCCTCTTTTTTGGGTCCTGCTCTATACACTTCATCACCAAGCTATCTAAAGCTGGCGTGATGCCAGGATCATAAGCTGAAAGTGGTACAGGATGCGCAGAGGGAAGCTGTCCTGAAAACAACTCATACATAACAACACCAATTGAATAGATATCACTTAATGACGAAGTCATTGCAATACCTTGGTGCTGTTCGGGCGCCATATAAGCTTCTGTGCCTAAAATTAAACGGGTCTCATCTGGCTGAATATCTTTATCAAGCTTAAAAAAGGAGGCGATACCAAAATCTAATAAACGAGCAAAACCCTCTTTATCGACAATGACATTAGCGGGTTTAATATCCCGATGAATAACGTCAAATTTATGGGCATAAGCAACCCCTTTACATATTTGAATAGCAATATCGACTTTCTGATTAAAGTCATACATTTGACTTTGTATGGCATCAGCAAGATTCAAACCCTCGACAAACTCCATGACAAAAACAGGCCGACCTTTACTGGTCGTTCCACGATCAATGACATGAATAATATTAGGGTGATTCAATCGCGCGATAATAAGCGACTCACGCTCAAAACGCTTTATAACGGAAGGGTTGTCCGACAGGGTGGCAGACAATACTTTAATGGCTACTTGTCTATTCAGAGAGCGCTGCATACCTCGGTAAACGGTAGCCATACCACCTTCACCAATCTTCTCTAAATACTCATAGCGTCCTTCATCTGTCATTTTTGATTCTCAATTAACATATTCCTTATTAACCAATAATAAACAAGAGCAGCATAATTAGCATAATCGTAAACAGCACCCCCCAGGTCAGTGGGGCCTTATTCTTAACATTGGATTGATTATTAACATCTATATCACCTGAGGATAAGATTCCAGCATTACTCATAGTCGGTTCAGAATCACTGATACTTTGAATGAGGGAAATCGTTACATTGTCTGGTGCGCCAGAGCTTAGCACTAATTCAAGTAAA
>CAXBKC010000019.1:0-18280 GCA_963975615.1 uncultured Oleiphilus sp. | reverse complement strand
CACGTTCGTAATGAATGCCAGTATCAAAGGCTATGATCTCTGCGTCATGTTCTAACTCAAAGGTAAGTTTATGCTGGTCAACGTCAGCCGCTATAAGCTCAAGGCAATACCAATACAGGCCGTAACCCTCTAGACCGTATTTCATACGCATACGCTTTAGTTTGGCGTCTTGGCTTGCGTTAGTGTCATGTTTTATCCATTTCATAATTTAGCCTCCTCTAATGGACAATCAACTAGCATAAAATTTACAGGAATAGATGTTGATATTGAAAGGCTGATTTTTGCGCCTTTGCTTAATTTATTCCACGCCTTGCATACACCATTAAATGGACATGACGCACAACTATTTACTCGAATTATTCTTTCTCGATTTTGCATGATATAATTACCTCGTTATGTTATTTAATGCCCTGTGGCGGGGCTTTATTTAATTTACTAGCTTTTTCATTTCCCAAATAATAATAGCTCTATCCTCACCATCAGAACATGGGCCGCTATCCTCAAGGAATACGTCACCTTCTTTAATCCAGCGATAAATTGTAGCCACACCAACCTGAAGAATAAGCGAGGCCTCTTCTTTTTGCTCTTTGGGTGATCCGCTCATTCCTAATACCCAAGACTTAAGGGTAATTAATTTTGCTTTCATTGTGACTTCCTTTTGTTAGTTTCACTTATGATAATATTAATATTGGTAATTAGCAAGTGATAAAAAGCCCTAATGAAAGGGCTTGGGGTTGGTTAGTTTAATTTGCTCTTATGTACTACTCTGTATGAGTATTGAGGACTCATTAATTTTGATAGTGATAGTAGGTTATCGGCCTCGCCTCTGCTTAATGCGCAGGGTGAGTAATCAATAAGATTTCCGTCTTTATATCGTGCTAAATACCATTCAATTTTCATATCAATTCCTTTGCCCTTGGGCGTTATAGTGCTGTTAAATGTTTTTGAATCCTGGCCCAAGAAAAAACATTTTTAGGTGTTGATTTTAGCTGATGCTTATCTTCTTTCCACTTCATGCCAAAATCAAAATCATCGCTATACATCGTGTTTACATCGCCATCAAATAAGCCAACTAAATAATCCCAGCAAGGCTCGCAATCCCACTCCACAAAATCAACCCCGCGACACTCCATTGAAAAATTCCATTCCTCTCCATCACAAAAGCTAGGTATTGACCTCACGATAACTGATGCCTTTTTGCAAAGCTTCTTATACTGTCTATTTTTCACAACTCTTCCCCTTTAATTGCTCGAATCTTGTTTTCATAATGCAAACTAAGCCCTGCAATATCAGAAAGTAGCGCATGCAAGCGTAGGTTAAGCTCTGCTTCGTGCTCAGTGCCGCGCACGTCAATAATCCATTGCTTTGGCAGCTCTCGCAGACCCGATGCTCGTTTACGGTCGTTCATAATTGCTGTTCTTGATTTCATTTTGATGCAAGTCCTTGCCCCGAAGGGCTTTGGTTTATTTGATTCTGTCTAGTGATCGGCTTTTCTTGATAGCCTCTTGTGGCGTGCTGAAGGTGTACGGTAGATCTTTATTAAGCGTTAGATCATGTATATACCATTTTTTTTGAAACTTTGAGTCTATGCCTCGAACTCTGATAAATCTAATGTCGTGATTAACTGATTCATTCATTAAGGTACTCATAATCTTTATCTCTGGTTGATTGCTTAGTTGATGAATAGATAATAGCCCCTTATTCACATAGTGTAAACCGTTTACAGTAAGATAAATCAATATAAACGAAAATAAATTAGATGGGGTATAATGATCGGGCAGTTAGGATTTACCCGACAAAGTAGAAGAAGTTAGAACCCGCCAAGGTTAACGGACGTGGAGTTTCCAAGTCGCCCTCAAATTGCGCGGGTCTTTTTAAAAAGAAATAAAGTATGAATTCAGAAGAAGAATTTTTAATATGACATATACTCTATAAATGGTAATAATTTATGGAACACTCTCTATATTTTTTGGCTTTTTATCATTAAGCATTATTAATTTTTTGGTTGTTGTATATATGCAAAAACGAAGGAATAAAAATATTAGTCGATAGCGAGCCGATAACATGGGTTAATCGGCTCAGGGGTTTTTTATTCTCATTAAAAAGGCCGCTATTGCGACCTGGGTTTATTTATTGCGCTTGTCCCTTGATGAACTCACCAAAGGCTGCTGACCATCCTTTAACGGCCAATCTAGCCAAGCGTAGCAGTCTGCGCATTTTTGCTTCTGTATGCTGCTTAATTTAATTGTCGTCTTATGCTTGCACATTCTCGGCAGATACAGCATAAAACATGCAGCGAATATGCCGGTTATCAGTATGATCGATATTACTGCCGCGAAGTGAATGGCTATCATTTCGACACACTCATTAAAATATAGACTTCGCATATTGCGCGGAGAGGGTTAGCGTTTACTGACTCATGCTCCCAGTTCCTGACCGGATAATAATAACTATGATCATAGCTCGTTCCGTGCGTAGCTATCCATTCATCATCATTGTCTGCAATTTCAATGCTGATTCGATTAGCAAAAGCTATCGGCATAATTTCGTTAGGGTTGTGACATGGGTTGTAGTAATGGCCGCCAACTATTATTCCTTCATTCACTTGTTCAATAGCAAGAAATAGTCGGTATTTAATATCAAGCTTTTTTGCATCAATCCAAGCCACCCCAAACTCAATCTGCTCATCACTGCAATTTGCTAAAAATTCTTTGTTAATCATAACTTTCCCCCTAACCATTGAGGAATTATTGATGCTACTACTACCAATACTATCCCAATCTGTGACATTCTTGATATTATTGAATAGCTCTTTATATCAGCCTCTAGAGCTTTGCAACGGCTAGCCGCTGCTCTGCTAGACTCAGTATATTCACTTATTAAGTCAACAAATTTAGTTGACTTATATATTTTCCATATGCTAAAAATCCAGCATAAGTGTAGTAGTATTACCGATGTGATCATGATTTATTCCTTGGTGGATATGCGTCAAAGCCATGCTTTCTGGCTAGGCACATTACGCTTCTAATATTTACTGATGTTGTGTCAAAATATTCAGCTATAACATTTTTTTTGACACCGGATACAGTCATTTCAAACATTTCTGAAACATCTTCTGCATAGATTTTTCTAGCAATCGGCTTAAGATTTTTCGTTTTGTTGTAGGTTGACTTTACGTTTAACTCTTTCATTTTGTGCTTGATTGAGTGCCTACTTCTTCCTGTGTGTGCCATTGCAGATTGAATGCCATCATTTGTGTATATGGGTATACATTCTTTCTGCTCGCGCGTTGTCCCTGGCTTACTCATGATTTATCCTCTAATGCTTCATCTGCCATTTTATTGAATTCATCGCCAAGTACAACATAGCCGCGTGTTTGCATTTTTAGTATGTATTTTAAAGCGGCCTCAAGCTTAGCCACTCTAGCCGTTAGTGCGTCGTGTGAGTTTATCGCGTGTGCTGCTGCTTCTGTTTGCTCAATTCCTAAAAACTCAACAGCAACAAATTCATCATTATGGTCCCATAGAACAATATGATCATGTGACGGCGCGCGCAAAGGCAGGCTGAACCAATCACTCATTTTATAATTACTCATTGATCCATTCCTCTATTAATTTAACGCAATTTTTAACGCCACGGTATTTGGCAGCTTTAATATTTACAACCGGACTAACTACGCCGCAATGTATTTCTATGCCGTTAATTTTAACTACCTGGTTAGACTGGCACTGCTCAAGTATTTCGGTGCGGGCTGACTCTCTGCCAAGATCATTTGCGAAAGTTAGGAAAGTTAGGCATAATACCAGTAGCGTTGGAACTGCCAGTATTGAAATCATTATTCCTGCAACTTCTTGTTTATAGTTCATGACTTATCACCATCGCGCGAAAATTTACCAATACAAAATGACAAGGTTGAGTATTCTTTCTCATCATAGCCAATTCCTTTATTGATTAAAGCCCTAAGTCTAGCGACCTGAGCTTCCAGGATAGCGTTCTCCATTGCTAAAACTTCTTCGTTTGTAAATGTAAAGGTTTTCATAACTCACTCCCTTTGATTAATGATTTACTTTTATTACGACGGCGCTTCTTTGCTGCTCTCTGCTTAATTCTTAGCTCTCTGGCTGCGTTCAGCTCTTCTTCTGTTCTAGTACTAAGTACATGATGCAAACCAAGTCCCGCAGGAATGCACATAGCCTGTATTACATCGCAAGAAGCACTAACTTCGCCGCTTACTATGTTGTTGATTGTGCTATTTGATAGGCCGGTAAGCTTGGTTACCTCATAAAGGGACTTACCTTTATAGAAGCCTTTCATAAGAACTTTAAACATTTCATTAAAACTTGATGCTTCGATCGATTTCATTTGTAACCCCTGTTTAGTTTCATTAATAGTAAATGTTTAGATTATAATTGTCTAGTAGAAAATAATCTAAACTAAAGCTTTACTTTGCATATTAAAGGAATAGTATGACGGTAGAAATTCAGAAACGAGAGGGATTTAAGATGAAAGGCATTTATTCAGTAGAAGAGCTAGCATTCGCTAGAAGTTATAAGGATCACGTTAGTATTGTTGATTCCCACATACGTAACGGTGATCAGGTTAATTGTTGTGACGGCTCTATAATTGATACGCAGGCAGTGATAGAAAAAATGGATAATGGCATTGTTTTAGATAGCCATTCTAAGGCAAATAGAGACAATGCGCACAATGACAAATATTGGGAGGAGCTTAACCGAGTATCGCTAGAAATGGCAACTTATGCTGTTGATAATTTCGTGACGGTGTTTTGATGACTATTCCAGCTTATGCGAAGTCTAGAATTGATTACCTGACTACTAGGTATGAATCAATACCTCAGATTGTGTATTTCAGCTCTAGAAGAGAAAGTGCACGGGCTGAGTATAAAGACACAGCTATTGCAGCTAAGTTGATCGGGGAGGCTAGGAATATAAGCTGGTCTTATTTATGCCCGATAAAGTCAAAGTCTGAATTTATTAGTAAGCCATTACTAGAGCGTCAAAAAGATGCAATGGCTAGAGCAATTAAGCAATTAAATAGTTGCAAGTAATTATGCATGTGCTAATGTTTGCACATACATTGAAATACAAAAACGTACACTAAAAAAGAGATATACATTATGGGAACTCCAGTTCTAATTCTAGGCGATTCAGGCACGGGCAAAAGCTGCTCAATGCGCAATATGAATCCAGAAACCACCGTACTAATTCAGGCCGTATCAAAGCCGCTTCCATTCCGTAATAAATTCCAAAAGTTTGACCGAGAATCAAATACCGGCACAAAACTATCGATGGATAATCACGAAAGCATAATCAAAGCCATTGGATACTTCGTTAATCAAGGGTTTACCGAGATTGTTATTGATGACTTTCAATATGTAATGGCTAACGAATTTATGCGCCGATCTGCCGAGGTTGGCTTTACTAAGTTTACCGAGATTGCGCGCCATGCTTGGGAAATTATAACCTTCTGTCAAACCCTTCCTGATAAAGTGACCGTTTACTTCATGTCACACACACAAGACGGCGACAACGGCCAAATCAAGGCCAAGACTATTGGCAAGATGCTTGATGAAAAAATTACTGTTGAGGGGCTTTTTACAATAGTTCTTCGCACTAATGTTGAGGACGGGCAATACCGGTTCTCAACACAAAACAGCGGTAACGATACCGTTAAATCACCAATGGGTTTATTTAATGCTCAGTACATTGAAAACGACCTTAATACAATAAACACACAAATAAACGAATACTATTTCGGAGCACTATAATATGTCTAGCCAATTCGCAGTACCATTTAACCAAGAAGCAGCACTTAAAGCCGGTGGTAGTGATTTCTTGCAGGATGGCGGCGCTCATACCGTAACCATCATATCAGCCAAGTACATTAGCGCTAAGACAGGTTCCCAAGGTATGGAGTTCGAGATTAAAACGGACTCAGGTCAGTCTGCTAAATTCATCACGATCTATTACAAGAAAGCTGACGGCGCTGTTATCAATAGTGGCTATTCAACACTTTGCGGAATTATGTTCTTTCTTGGTTTGCAGGGCTTAAGCATGCAGAATGCTGGTGCTGATTCATTCGCTCCAGAGCTTGCAGGTCAGAAGGTTGGGTTATTTCTACAGAAGGTTTTGTACACTAAGAACGCGGGTGGTGAAGGTTATAAGTTTGATATTCGAGCGCCTTATAAGTTTGATACCCTTCATACAGTTCGTGAAGCTCAGGAAAATAAGCAGCCTACAGCCATACAAAACTGGATTAACTCATACCAGGATAAAGATGAGCGCACAGCACAGCAACCTCAATCTCCATCAAATAGCTTTGATAGCCAGCCTACTAACGACGACATTCCTTGGTAGTCCTCAGCATTAACAAGTCGCCTCGAAAGGGGCACAAGGATAATATTATGAACAAACCAGAATGGAAGGATGCGCCTAAGTGGGCTGATAGGGCGCTAAAGCGTAGCGCTAGATTTGAATGGATTTTCGGTAATGGTGAGAAAATGCAGGTTGTCACTGGTAAGATTGTCAAGTACGGCGAGGGTGGATACTATGATCTTAATGAATTTGAATTTACTGAAATGCGCCATGACCCATGGAAAGAAGGCGAAGAAAGAATGGCAGTGATACCTCAAAACGGTAACGATGGCGAGCATTATGAGGAGGTTGATAATCTTGAAAAACAGCCAAGATATACCGACGAAGACGGACTGGACTGGATAGATGAGTTTGCCGCCAATAACTCTATTGAAGATTTTAGAGCTGCTATGAGATTTACGATTGGCAAGTATGACCGACGATTAGGCAAGAAAGACGAACTAAGCAAAGAGCTTTACAAAATATCAGACTATTATCAGAGATGGTCTAAGATTGAAAAAGAACTGGAGTCAAAATGAAAGACTTTTATAAAAAACGAATAATGTGCCTCAGTGCTAATATTGCAGACCGTGAGGCATTGGCAAGTAATAATTCTGGAGAAGTCGCCAAGGAACACATGAATCAGGTCGATAAGATGCGCAAAGAGCGTGCTAACTATGAAGAAGCACTAGGGAGAAAAGAATGAAAAGTGATTATCTGGGACAGTCGTTGGAGGCAACAAAAGAGGCCATTCGCTACGATGTAAGAGGTTCTGAGGCAATGGAAAATCAAAACCATGACCTAGTTCGACATTGCAATGAGCAGGCTAAGCACTATCGCATGGAATCTACTAAATTATTAAGGAAGCATAACAATGAAAAAGTTTGAGTTGGCGCGCAGTTATTTACCGACAAAAACGGTTGGCATCTTTAAGCATGAAGATTTTAAGCGACATTCATTAGAACTACCGTGGTGCGGGAATAAACCCAACGAGTCATGTATACCTGAAGGTTCGTATGTGGTTAAGCGGGACAAAACAGGTCGCCACCAGTGGTATTCAGTACAGGATGTTAAAGAGCGCACATTTATTGAATTTCATCCTGCCTGGACTGTTAAGGATTTATTAGGTTGCATAGGGTTGGGAATATCCCTCAATAGCAAATTTGACCCAATAGACCCAGAGCAGGCAATGCTAGACCTGCTAGAGTACGCAGGTAATGAAGACTTTCTTCTGACTATTCGAGCCGCTAACAAAGATGACTTTCAAGTTTAAGTCAATTATTTTCAATTTAATCAGCCTCGTGATAACATATAAAAAACTTACGGGGCTTAATTATGTCATTGCTATCCTGGGTTGGCGGATTACTAGGATCGCCAACGGTAATCAATACGCTGGTTAACGAGGTTGTTAATTCAACAGACGAAAAAGCAAGAATTCTAGCAACTGAGCGACTAGAGCAGCTAAAAGGTTTTAAGGTTGTTCAACGAATTCTAGTACTTTCTGCTATGATTGTGTTTGTTACATGGGCATTACCTACGCTATTCTTTGCAATGAGTGGCATGGTTGATCGCTTAGAGTGGATGCTAATGATTTCGAAAGAGGAAATGATTCGCTATCCTGTGTTAATTTGCTTCGCTGCTTACCTAGGTGGTGGAACTATTGAATCAATAAAGAGGAATAAATAATGCCAAAACCAGCACGCGGCGAGCGCACAGCAAAGAACGCAAAAAAGAAGACAAAAGCAAAGCAGATGGCCGGAGCTGGGCCGTTCTACGGAGCTACTAAGAAGACCAAGAGTAAGAAGCCAGCAACTAAAACAAAGAGTGGCTGAAATGATTGATACGTTGCTTTACGCACTAATGATCGGCATAACGCTCGCAGCATTAATCAAACGATCAGAAATGGCATTGTGGCTGTTTCTGATTGCTTGCTTGGGTTCTATCGTATCTATTAGCAATTCGTCTCCTGAGTCGTCTATCGTTTTCTTTTGTGGCGCAAATCTATTATTGATGCTCGCTTCCTTCTCAAATTGGAAAACAACAAAACTAAGCCTACCTTTGCTTATTGGATTGTTGGCTTGTGCGGATGTGGTTATAGGTTTCATTCACTACCTGCACTTATTGAATATGGGCGAGCTGTCGTACATTGCTGCACTTATCGCAGGCGCTATAAGTTATACTCAGTTAATGCTAGTTTGTTTTATGAAGGATTCCCGAGGAGTCATGCATGACATTCTTAATGATTCTAGGGATTTGTTTCACGGCATTCTGCACCTGGATAGCAATAACAAAAACAATGGACGCAACAAATGAATACTGGCGACACAGGGCACAACGGAACAAACTTTCTAATTTACGCAATGACGATGATGGGGACGTTCCTGACTGAGAACTGGTATCTAGTTATTATGATTGCCTTTGGCCTTGTGCATGTGTACGTAGCCTTTCAGCGCCACCTTCGGGATGAGAAGAAGTTCAAGCTTGAATCTGAAGCAATGAGAAAAGCAATGGAAGATAGTGATAAATAAGCTTTACTTATTATTACCTATCAACTAATGTCTAAGCATGGCTAGGGCATCGAACCCGAAAAGACGTCCTCTCACGCGTCCTGCCATCTTGATTAAGTGAGCATTACTAGAGAAGTAATTATATGAACATTCAGCAACACTTTCCACAGATCAAAAACACTAGCCAGTGTATTAACGCAAAACCGCCTATCAATCACGATGCCAAACACGATCAGAGTACTGCCATTAGTGATGATGTAACGGCATTCTTGGCACGCGGCGGTGTGATTGAGCCTATACAAAACTATGGGCTGGCAGCCAAGGCGATGACTTACAAAGAAAAGAATCGCAGTACATTTGTAAAGGAGGATGTATGAAAGCGTTCTTAGTGGGAGGGCAGAAAGACGGAGGCGTAATTGATATAAACTATCCAGTAAAATTTCTTTATTTTATTCCAAATGATAAGTTATTTGAAATTAATGATTACTCTAAAGGTTGCTATGCTGCCCCTGATTTTGAAAGAGTTTCGTATGAGCTTGTTGGTCATGATCTAGATGCGGCTCAGTATTCTTATGTAAGGGGTGATGTATGATTAATAAACGTGCACTACAAGATGAGTTAACAGATGCTTTTATTAACTATCAATGGAATCTTGAAAACCCAATGCCAAATAAATACCATGATAAAGACGCATTATTACATCATTACCTTTGTGATCGATTGTTTCATAACAAGGTAGATAATATCGTTTCTGGTATTATGCTGGTTATTATTCCTCACTTGGATAAAGGTGATGTATGAGCAATGAAATGAAGCTTTTAATGGCATTTATTAAGGCCAGCGGCTACGACATTAAGGTTGATAATATAGCATCTCTTGATGGGATTACGTTCAGTGGTAGTAATCCGTATCATCTTATTGATGCTAATCGGCATGGTGACGTAGTGATGAATACCAGCTACAAGGTAACTAAGAGGCATTATGTTGAATCACTGGTTCCGCGCACTCAGCACGACGGTGATGTATGAGTCAGTGCAAACGCCTGATATGGGTTTGTGTTAACATTAGTTTAAGTATAATCAATAACGGGTGGTAAAATGGCAAAGCTTACTGCTAAGCAGGAGTTGTTTTGTAAAGAATATATTGTTGACCTTAACGCAGCACAGGCAGCGATACGGGCAGGGTACAGTTCAAATACTGCTAAGGAAATAGGTTGCGAAAACTTAACCAAACCTAACATAGCCGAATTCATAGCCGAACTTAAGCAAATTAGGAATGAAAAGGTCGAGATTGACGCTGAATGGGTGCTTAGGCAGGCCGTTAAGGTTCATGAACGCTGTATGCAAGCTGAGCCAGTAATCGACAAGGAGGGTGGTTCTACGGGCGAATATAAGTTTGAACATTCTGGTGCTAACAAGGCATTAGAGATAATCGGCAAGCATGTGAGCGTGCAAGCTTTCCTCGAAAAGAAAGAGATAGCGGCAGTGGTAACGCATGAACAGTGGTTGAATGGCCTAGAATGAATACGCACCAGCTTGAGGTAAGGCAAAGACTTAAAGATGACTTTGTGTTTTATGCGCGCAACTGCCTGAATATTAGAACAAAAGAGTCGGGCATACTTCCATTTGAATTAAACGAAGCTCAAATGTATATCCATGAGCGACTAGAACAGCAAATAGAGGATACGGGTAAAGTACGAGCCATTATCTTAAAGGGTCGTCAGCAAGGCGCGTCAACATTAATACAAGGGCGATTTGTTCATAAGACTACGCACAATAAAGGCGTAAGAGCTTTTATTCTTACTCATGACGGCGAGTCAACTAACGCGCTGTTTGAAATGACTAAGCGTTATTACGATCTACTGCCTGACTTCGTTAAACCTTCCATAGAAAAGTCAAACGCTAAAGAACTTAAATTTGATGAGCTAGACAGCGGATATAAGATTGGTACAGCGGGTAATAAATCCATTGGCCGCGGCCAAACAATTCAATACTTTCACGGATCAGAGGTGGCATTCTGGCAAAATGCGGGTGAGCTTACAAAAGGCGTGCTTCAAGCTGTGCCTGATGCTGATAATACAGAGATAATCCTAGAGTCAACGGCTAACGGCCTAAATAACTATTTCCATCAACAGTGGAAGATGGCTGAAAAGGGAGAGTCTGAATTCCAAGCAATCTTTGTCCCCTGGTTCTGGCAGTCTGAATATAAAAAGAACTGTCCTGATGACTTTAGGGCAACAGGCTATGAAGAGGAATTGGCTAACTCATACTCGCTCAATAATGAGCAGCTATTCTGGCGCAGAAGGAAGATAACTGAATTAAGCGCAGACGGAATGGATGGGGAGAAAGCATTCAAGCAAGAGTATCCAATGAATGCGGCAGAGGCTTTCCAAATTACCAGTGGAATGGACACATTGATAAACTCAGATCAGTGCATGAGAGCTAGAGCGAATGATTTTAACGGCAATGGTCCGCACATAGTTGGCGTTGATCCGTCAAGAGGTGGTGATAGATTCGCATTTATGCACCGGCAAGGCAGGAAAATGTGGGGAATGAAAGCATATCAGGGCGCTGAATGCGATAAGCTAGGAAAGAATGTGGCGTTATGCAAAGCTGTGCTTGATGCTATTGACCCGATATCAGGAAAGAAACCTGACAAGATGTTTATAGATTTCGGTGCGGGCGCAGATATTGTTGATCGATTACATGAGATAGGATACGAAGACAGAGTTAAGGCCGTTCATTTTGGCAGCACTCCACTAAACCCAGAAAAGTACAAAAACAAGCGTAATGAATTGTGGGGAGAAATGGCTGATTGGCTTAATGATGAGTCAATGCCTGTTGATATTCCAGACAATGATGAACTTCAAGCGGACATATGCGCAAGCCCCTACACTAGAGATTCTAACGATAGACGTGTATTATTAGCAAAGGATAAAATAAAGTCAGAGTTTGGTTTTAGTCCAGACTTTGGTGATGCGGGCGGGCTTACGTTTGCTGAGCCTGTTGTTATTAAAGAAACTATTGACATTAACGCACTGAACATACCGATGGTGAATCACTGGTGATAAATGAAAAACGATAAATTGCATAGCAAGCACGCAAAGAACTTACTAGCGTTTGATCGTGCTGTATCCGGCAACTATGAGGTAAGCCGCCAGCAAGCTGATGATATGCTATTTGCTAAAGTTGCCGGTGAACAGTGGAAAGGCTCAGACATAAAGCAATGGGCTAATAAGCCAAAGCCTGAGAATAATAAAGTAGCCAAGCAGATCAACCGGTTGCTTGGCCAGTTTGAGCGACTAGAGTTAAACGCTCGCATTAGTTCAGCATCACAAGAAGCAACGGACGAAGACGCACAGCTATTGCAATCACGCTGGAGAAATGACTTTAATATGTCAGACGGCGTTGAAGCTCAACAAGTGGCAGCAGACGAGGCGTTTACTTGTGGCTTCGGTGCGTTTAAGTTGACCGCTGTATATGAGGACGAAGAGAACCCTAATTCAGAACTGCAGAATATAAGTATTGATCCTATTTATTCGGCTTGCACGTCTGTCGTGTTTAACGCCGGGGCCATTCGAAAAGATAAGCAGGATGCTAATCGGGCTTGGCATATTCAGCGAGTAGATCGTGATGATACTGAAGAAGAATACGATACTATTATTACCTCATTCCCTAAGTCGCAGGGCGTGTTTGATTGGCAGGAGCGAGGAAGCAATGACATTTATATTGCTCACAGCTATGAGATTGTCGAAAAGAGGATAAAAGAATATCGATTCGAGGATGATTATGTAATTACTGTCGAGGGCAGAAAACGCCGCGATAGTTTGGGTGAAATCGTATCTAAGGAAGACCTTGATGATTTAATAGAATTCTCAACCTTTGAACTTACTAATCGTAACGTAAAGTATTGCGAATACTCGCTTATCTCTGGTGATCAGTATTTAATCGAACCCGTTCAGCTTCCATTCAAAACTATCCCAATTATTCCCCAGTACGGCTATCACTGCGTTATCAACGGTATTGAGTACGTATGTGGAGAGGTAGCACGACAACGAGACCCTCAGAGATTCGAGAATATGGGTATGGGCGCTCTTATGGAGTTGCTTGCAGAATCGCAGGTTGCCATTCCTGAGTATGCACCAGAGCAAATCGCTCGTCACGCACTGGCGCACTCAAGAAAGAATATCGACAAACCCTCAACTCTAACGTCTGACCCGATAAAGGATAAGCAGGGTAATATTGTAAAAGCTGGGCCAATAGCTATTCACCAACCAGCGCAAGTCGGCTCTGGTTTAATGGCAGCTCTTGATTATACCAGTCGTGCGCAGGCTGAAATGTCAGGCGCGGGTCAGTCTACAATACCGGCAAATGTTGCAGGCGTTGCAGTTCAGCAGATCAATCAACGTCAAGATGATGCTTTTCAGCCACTTATGCAGAATGCCATGCAAGCAACCAAGGCGCTTTGTAATGCTTGGATACCTGCAGCACAGCGTTTATATTTTAGTAACTCAAGATCAATACGTGTTGAATCATTTGATGGCTCTATATCTCAAGTTGAAACACTTCAGAACGAAGAGCGCAATGGTGTTATTGGGCCGTTCAAGAATTCAGCACCAGGGCGGTACAGTGTTAGCATTAAATCGGGCGAGTCTCATAAATCTGTTAAAGAGGCGGAGTTAGCCAGCGCAACCGAGATTCTTAAATATACGTCTACTGATACGATAGAAGGTCAGATGGCGCTATTGATGGCTATTCAATCAACTACTGGAGAAGGGACGCAGGCAATTAGGTCGATGGCTCGATGGAATGAAATCAAATTGCTCATGCAGCAAGGTGTTGATCCTAAGCCAACTACAGACGAGGAGAAAGAATACGTCCAGAAAGTAGCACAAGAAATGCAGGCGGCTCAACAGAACCAGCAGCAAAACCCACAAGTCATGCTAGCACAGGCAGAAGCCCAAGCACGTATGATGGAAGGTCAAGCGGCAATGAAGAATGAAGAGAATGACGCATTCAAGAATCAAATTGAGTTGGCTAAACTTGAGAACGACCGCTTTGCATTACGCATTAAAGCCGAAGAAGCTGGTCTTAAAATTAAAATTGGTGACGCTAATATTGAATTGACTAATGCCAAAGCATCTAATCAACGTATTGACGCAATCACTAAAGTGCAAGGAGTGGCAGGAATATAATCAATAAGGGCTTTACCGCCCTTTTTGTTTGCTATACTATTAGATTAAATCTATAAAGGAGTGGTTGAAATGTGTGAAGCTGATTGTACTGTATGGGAAGTTTTGTTCAATATTTATTATTTTATAGTGGTGGGAGTAAGCTGTACGGCTGTTTTCTTATTCGTGCACCAAGTAATAAGCCTACCAAAAGGGCTTAGGGAACCATTTTGGTATGAGGATAAGTCATGATCATTGAAATAGTACTAGCGCTAATTGCGTATCAAGTAATAACATTCTGCGCAGCATTTATTTACGGATTAATTAAGGGGTAGTTTATGTTTAATCAAGATATTTTAGCTTATGTAATATTGTTTGCCGCTGTTGCGTGTTCTTTTATGTGGGCACTTAATAGGGTTGGGTGGTTATAATGAAAGCTTTTAACGCCAGCGACTTGGCACACAAGAGAGCTGAGATATTTGAAGCTGCAAAGAATGAAGGTGCTATCCTGCAACGTAAGAATACTAATGGGGAAGTATTGGATGAGTTTGTGATGATATTAAACAACGGCCCCGCAATTTATAAACTAGAAGGGTCGCATGATCGATGCGATGATCCGCAATGCCAGTACTGCTCTGACGACTTTTAAAACCTAGCCTATTAATTGAGGCTTTTTTATGCCTGCCTATATTTAGTTCATGAATGCTTATGTTTGCACTATTCATCAATCGTATTGTATAATCCTAATCAATGGCAACCGCTAAAGCCATAATTTAGCGTTATATCGTTACCATAGACGGAGCTTTAAATATGGATTCTGGAAATATATCTGAAGTAGATGACAAGGTTACTCAACCTGTAGAGGCTGTTGCGGCGGAAGCAGAGGTTAAACTAGAGGAGCAACACTCTAGTGAAGAAGAAACTGAACTGTTTATCGAAGAAGAAGGCGAACAGACCGAAGCGCCTAAAAAGGATGGAATGACGGATGAGCAGGCCAAGGCCGCATTTCGTCAAGAGCGAGAAAAACGCAAGGCTAAGACTAAGCAGAACGATGAACTACAGCAGCGATTAGACGCGCAAGCTAAGGAGTTAGCAGAGCTTAGAGAAACAGTTGGTAAGGTTTCACGAGGTGCAAAGCCAAGCATTTTAGATTATTCAACAGACGAGGAATATCTCGCCGATGTTGATAAATGGAATGGCGGTGCTAGTGAGTCTAAACCAATGGCCGCAGAAGCGGTTAAAGGCTCAGAACTAAGCGAAGATCAAGCCTGGCATCTTCATAAGAGTGAAGAGGATATTAAAAAATCCTTCTCAGATTATGACGATGTAAAGAACGCAGCAATTAAGGCGTTTGAAAAGGCTGGCGTAGAAAACTCTGACATAGCTATGAAGCAAGTAGCAGCGGTTTGCCACGAACATGATATTAACTCAGGTAAAGTTAATTATGCTATCGGCCGATTCCCTGCGTACGCTGAGAAGTTATTAAAAGCGTCTAATACTAATCAATCCGCTGTCCGATCTGTATTGCGCGAATTAGAGGGTAAAGTTAAAGCCCGAACTCGTAAAAAGATTGATTCAGAACCAGAACCAAAAGTTAAAAGTAACGGCTCGGTAAATGTTGGTAGTGAAGCTGAGAAGAAGGCATGGGCCGAATGGCAAAGCGCGAACTCGGGCGACAAGATCGGCAAATATAAAGAGCTACAAAAAATCCGTAAGGCTAATAAAGCCTAACAAAAGGTAAGAATATAATGGCTAACTCAATAGCATCAAGTAACATGACGACCATGTTTGATGAGATCATTCAAGAAGCTGACATTAAAGTCGGTCTTTCGAAGAGTCTCGAAGTCTATCGTAAAGATGACGAAGCATGGCAACAGGCAAACGGTACGGTCTGGATTCCAGAAGCGTACAACCTAGAAACTCAAGATGGCTTTGATTCCACAGGCACAGAAGAAGATTTAATTGATCGAATGATCCCGGTTAATCTTGCAAAGAAAAAGCATATTAAAGTTGTTATTGGTGCAGAGCAATTGCGCGACGGTCGTATCTCGACTGAAGCCAAGAAAGCAATGGTTCGCCAAATCAAGACCACAATTGACACCGCTTGCTTTGAAGAAATCATCAACCGTGGCACGATGTTGGTTCGCTCAACTTCAGACTTTATTTACGGTAACGCTATTAGTGCTAGCGTATTGATGGATGATGCAGGCTTGTCAACCTTTGAGCAAAAGCTTTGCCTGTCAACGCCTCATTACGCGCAGATTGCAGAGACCCTAGGTACCTCGGCATTTAAAGACTCAACCAACCTATCTGCGTTTGAAAAGCTTCAGATTCCGCAGGTTGCTGGCTTCCAGTCAATGAAAGCTGACTATCGTAAGAGTCTAGCTGGTAACGCTACGACTGGCTTAACAGTTAACGGCAATCAGTCTCACACTGTTGCAACGTACACCGATGCAAACAAAGATAACTACTTAGATAACAGCCAGATGACACTTGCGGTCACTGGTGCTACTGCTGGTAATATGCCAAAAGGCACTAAGTTGAACATTGCTGGCGTATTTGGTGTGCAAGGCGCTACTCGTGAAGACCTTGGAAGCCTTAAAACTTTCTCTGTTGTTTCAGCGGCGGCTGGTTCAATTGTCATCTCCCCTGCTATCATCATTGCGGGCCCTAACAAGAACTGCTCAGCTCAAGCGGCAACCGGCGTAGCGATCACAGTACTTAACACTACGACCTCTGCTCCTTCAATCTTCTATACTGATGACTCTGTTTATCTCGTACCTGGTCGTTTACCAGTTGCCAGCGAAGCAACAAACATTGCTACTGAAGAGATGGTGATGGAGAACGGCATTCCTGTTCGTTTCTCTTACTGGTGGTCTCCTGACGCTGAGAAATTGAACATCAAGATTGTTCTTTTCTTTGACGTTGTTGTTACTTCACCTGAGAAGGTCGGCCTTATCTTGGCTAACCAAGCTTAATTGATCGGGGCTTCGGCCCCTTTTTTATTTAACTAAAATTCGAGGTGTCTATGATTCATGTTTATAAGGCTGGTGGTGACTGGAAAGCCAGTACCGGCGAAAGCTATACAATCAAATCAGTAAACAGCATGACGGAAGCTGGCGAAGGTTTCTATGGCAGCCTTGAAGGTGCTTTAGCTGCTGAAAAACCTAAGTCTCAAAAGCCTGCTAAATTCAAGAAAGAAGTCGGGAGCACTGAATAATGGCGAACTATCCAGTATCAAAAGAGCACTACATCCCTGCAGCAAATGGTGACTACCCGAAAAAAGTAGATATGGGAAGCTGGGGCAATCATCAAATAGCTGTAAAAGTACTTGGCTCGTTAACAACCGGCACATTATCAATTAGCGCAAAGGCTCCAGGTAGTGATGTTTTTGAGCTGGTTCCAGATGGCGTTGTTGATTTAACAGCGCCGACAACCGTTCTTTTCACATTCTCAGCCTATGAGTACAATTTCAACTTAACAAGCGTTACGGGTGCCACCGCAGGCTCTCAAGTAGTAATCACAGACATTCCACTGGAGCTTTAACCATGCCGAACGGCCCAATAGCAATACTAGGCGGCTCCACTGGTAATGGGCCACAATCAATCGGCAATGGTAAATCGATACCATGGTTTGTTACTCGCTACCTCAGACGCAATGAGGCAACGACTGATTACGGGGTTATACCTGCTATTACGCTGAGTGGGGATTTTGTAATTGAATTTGAGGTACTCACAGCAGTCAATACTAATCAAGTGATGTTTGGTGATAATGTTAATACTCATTATTTTAACCTTTCCGAATTTCAGATTGAAGCGTGGATTGGCAATGTAAATAGTGTTTTCAGTACCGGATCAATTTCCTTGGCTAGTGGTATCCTTCATAAAATTAAGTATGTAAAAACTGGAAGCTCGCTAGAGTGCTTCCTTGATGGCGTCAGTCTTGGCACACGGTCCTGTGGAAGTTATTCAGGCGCATTTACTCCTAAGGTATACGGCTCCAATAGAGCAACGCCTTTCTTTTCAGGCATCATAGCAAACCTCAAAATCTATGACGATGGCGTATTAGTGCGAGACTATCCAATTAACGATAACTCTAACACTCTGAAAGATTTAGCTTCAGGTCAGAACGGCTCAATAGTAAACGGAACAGTGGATCAGTGGAAACTGTACCAGAAGCAGCCTACGGGTGAGTGGCTTGGGCCAGATATTGCGCCAAATTATCTTAAT
>CAXBKC010000018.1:0-18301 GCA_963975615.1 uncultured Oleiphilus sp. | reverse complement strand
CAGCGTTGAACTTGCTCAGGTGTAAGCGATAGATTGACTCCAGCCGCCTCTAGAAGGTCTGCGCTGCCAGTTGTACTGGAAACGCTACGGTTCCCATGTTTGGCTACTTTAGCGCCAGCAGCGGCCACCACAAAAGCCGACGCCGTCGAGACATTAAATAAGTTGGCGCCATCACCACCGGTACCACAAGTATCGACTAGGTAATCACCTGATATCGAGACCGGCGTAGATAAGCTACGCATCACTTCAACAGCACCGGTGATCTCATCGATACTTTCACTTTTCATGCGCAGCGCAACAAGAAAGCCGCCGATCTGGGCATTTGTTGCTTCGCCAGTCATGATTTTTTGCATCACGGATTTCATTTCAGCGGTCGATAAGTCTTGTTTGTTGACAAGTTTTTCGAGTGCTTGGTTCATCTCCATGTTAGTACCTGCTGTTGTTTTATAATTAGGGTAATGGACAAGGATAGATTTATCGCTTGACCAAGATATTAGTCTTTGCTTTATCTTTCCAGAAAATTTCTGAGCAGGTCATGGCCATGTTCGCTCAGAATAGATTCAGGGTGGAATTGTACCCCTTCAATATCCAGCGTTTTATGACGTACACCCATAATCTCTTCCATACTACCATCTTGGTTTTCTGTCCACGCTGTAATTTCAAGGCAGTCTGGCAGGTGTGCTTTATCAATCACTAATGAATGATAACGTGTTGCAGTAAAGGGATTAGTTAAGCCCTTAAATACTCCTGCATTATTGTGGAAAACCGCAGAGGTTTTACCGTGCATCACTTGGCCTGCGCGAATAATTTTCCCACCAAATGCTTGGCCAATACTTTGATGGCCAAGACAAACACCTAAAATAGGAATCTTGCCTTTAAAGTGTTCAATTACCGCTAGTGAAACACCTGCTTCAGTTGGTGTACATGGGCCAGGCGAAATGACAATTTTACTTGGCGCTAGTTTTTTTATTTCAGCGAGGGTAATTTCATCATTACGATAGACCTGAACATCGGCACCTAACTCACCTAAGTATTGCACCACGTTATAGGTAAAGGAGTCGTAATTATCGATCATTAATAACATCTTGTGTCTCCTTATCCATCCAAACCGTGAGTTGCCATCGCGACGGCTTTAAAAATTGCCCGACCTTTATTCATGGTTTCATCCCATTCACTTTGAGGAACAGAATCAGCCACTACGCCAGCACCTGCTTGAATATGCAATACTTTGTCTTTAATCACTGCAGTTCGAATGGCAATGGCAGTATCCATGTTTCCATTCCAGGAAAGATAGCCAACAGCGCCACCATAAATACCACGCTTAACCGGCTCGAGTTCATCAATGATTTCCATCGCCCGTATTTTGGGGGCACCACTAAGTGTTCCTGCAGGGAAGGTGGCACGTAACACATCAATCGGCGTGGTATTGGGTTTTAACTTTCCGGTGACGTTGGATACGATATGCATCACATGCGAATAACGTTCGATGACCATCTTATCTGTTAGTTTAACAGTGCCAATTTCACTGACACGGCCAGCATCATTTCTACCTAAATCAATCAGCATTAAATGTTCAGCACATTCTTTCGGGTCAGCTAATAAGTCTGCTTCTAAAGCAATATCCTCTGCTTCATTTTGACCGCGCTTACGTGTGCCTGCAATCGGGCGAACAGTGACTTCACCATGCTCTACTCGCGCTAAAATTTCGGGAGAAGAGCCAACAATATGAAAATCATCTAAATTCAAAAAGTACATGTATGGCGAAGGATTCAAGCACCTAAGAGCACGGTATAAATCTAAAGGGTCAGACTCAAAAGGAATCGACATGCGTTGCGAGATAACGGTTTGCATGACATCACCAGATAAGACGTATTCTTTAATCGAATCAACTGCCTGCTTGAATTTATCTTCTGAGAAGCCGGAGATGAAATCTGTTTCTTCAACCTTAGATGTTGGGGTTGGCTTGTTGTTGGTCGGATGAACTGGCGTAGCATTGCGTAGACGATGGACTAATAAATCTAAAACGGTCTGCGCTAATTGATACGCATCTTCCACGCTTGGGTCGGCATGATAAATCAGCATTAATTTTCCGCTTAAATTATCAAACACAACTAGCTGATCAGATACCATTAATAAAATATCAGGCGTATTTAAGGGATCTGGCGGACAGTTACCGGCAAGTCTTGGTTCAATATAACGTACAGTGTCGTAGCCAAAGTAACCAACAAGGCCACCATTAAAACGTGGTAAGCCTTCAAGTTCGGGTACTTTAAAGCGCGCCTGAAATTCTTCAACAAAGCTTAAAGGATCGTCTAAATCATGCTCTTCTATAACTTTATGGTCTAGTTCTAGCTGAGCATGCTTACCTGATATTTTTAGAACTTGTTGGCAAGGCAAACCAATAATGGAATAACGGCCCCATTTCTCGCCACCATGGACCGACTCTAGTAGGTAAGAATATTTACCGTCAGCAAGCTTTAAGTAAGTACTTAGCGGTGTGTCTAAATCGGCTAATACTTCACGAGTGACAGGGATGCGGTTAAAACCTTGGGCTGCCAAGGATGAAAAGTGTTCAGGTGTCATAAAAATACCAAATCTCGAATAGCAAACTTCAGAAGGATGTCTGGGCATCCAAATTATTACGCAGGGGTGAAGCTAGCGACGCCAACGAGCAGAAAATGCAAAGCTGCCCTTATGCATAATAGCGCATAAAGTAGAAGGCAATTTTGACACACTGTGTGTAAGTGTAGACACGTGAAGGTTTCTCTTATTTGAAATGGATAGTAGTTTTGAATGAAGCTTTCAAAATTATAAAGGAAAGGTTACAACAGCCTAGAGAGGCAATCAATCCTTAGACTCATATAAGTTCTTATGATTCACAAAAAAACCATACAAAGATTTAAAATCTATGCATATTTCAGTATATTAGCTTTGCTCTTAGGTCGTTTATAAAGGCTTAAGGGTATTAATAAACAGGATGTTTATTAATAAATACTGATTAGTCGGTTATTTTAACTTCATTAAAAGGATTTAGTATGAAACTTTTCTCTCTTAAACTTTCTAATATCAAATTACCTCGCACCATTGCCAGCTCACTATGCTTGTTATCTATTAGCCAGTTCAGCTCAGCACTACCACAGTATATCAACGAATTTCATTACGATAATAGCGGAGCCGACCAATTTGAATATGTTGAAATAGCGGGTATTGCAGGCTCAGATTTAAGTGGTTGGCAGTTAGATTTTTATAATGGAACAAATGGAAATGTCTATTCATCTTGGGCTTTATCTGGCGTTATAGATGATGAAGCATCAGGCTTTGGAGCTCTTTCGTTTTCTGGTTCAGCCGGCTTACAAAATGGCCCTAATGATGGCATTGCTTTAGTGGATAACCTTGGATCATTGGTACAGTTTATTAGCTATGAAGGAAGCCTAACCGGAACTGAGGGGGCAGCTTTAGGAGTGACAAGTCAAGATGTCGGATTGGCAGAAGGTGGAAGTGTTCCTGTCGGTCAATCACTACAATTAACGGGTATGGGTGTAGATTCTGAAGATTTTTCTTGGGCCAGTGCTCAATCTTCATTTGGTAATTTAAATGGCGGGCAGAGTTATAGCCAGATTACGTCTTCGGCTCCGGTACAAAGTGTTGATGAACCACAGACGCTGGGCTTGATGAGCTTGGCGTTGTTTGGATTGTTTGCAGGCCGTAGAAAAGTGAAGAGCTAAAAGAAGAGTTTTTGATTGAGCTATTAAGTCGTTTCAACGAGCGGGAATATAAATTCCCACTCGTTGAAACGTACTTGAGGTAACTCAGGTTTAATTTGGAAGACCCTTCGACGGGCTCAGGGAGCGTTCTTTTAAGCCCAGAAGCGTAATTTAAACCCTAGCTTTCGCAAGCTCTGTTCGCATTGCTGCGATTGTCGTTTCATAATCATCAGTATTGAAAATGGCGGAACCTGCTACAAAGGTATCTGCTCCAGCCGCCGCAATTTCAGCTATATTCTTAACCGTCACACCACCATCAATTTCGAGGCGGATATTTTTGTCGTAGGCATCAATCTTCGCGCGCGCTTGTTTAAGCTTTTCAAGCGTTGCAGGAATAAACTTCTGGCCGCCAAAGCCTGGGTTGACTGACATTAATAGCACCATATCAATCTTATCCATCACATGATCAAGATAATGCAAAGGGGTGGCAGGATTAAATACTAAGCCCGCTTTACAACCACCATCTTTAATTAATTGTAGTGAGCGATCAATATGATCAGAGGCTTCTGGGTGAAAGGTAATATAGCTCGCACCCGCATCAATAAAACTTTTTATCATGTTATCAACCGGCTTTACCATCAGGTGTGCATCAATAGGTGCGGTAACACCATGCTTACGTAATGCTGCACAGACCATGGGGCCTATCGTTAAGTTTGGTACATAATGATTGTCCATGACATCAAAGTGAACCACATCTGCGCCGGCAGCGAGTACATTGTCGACTTCCTCACCCAAGCGAGCGAAATCAGCAGATAAAATAGAAGGTGCGATTAAAAATTGGTTCATAGTGTCCTCAGTGCTTTAAATTTAAGCTATTCTAACTGACAGAGGCGTGAGGGAATAGTGAGAATCACGTGCATTCCAAAGTACTTTTAAGAGTTGAACATAGGTATGCAAAAAACAGTATTACTATTGGCCTTGATTTCTTTAATCTCGGTGTTGAATAGCGCGTTTGCGGAGTCTGAGAAAGAAGCCGATGTAGATGAAATGTTAAGCGGTGAGAGAGCGGCTTATTTAGACCCTGAACAAAAAAACCAACTGGCTTTGGCAAACACCTTAAAAGACTATGAAACAGTGTGGTTAGAAGTTAACTACCCAGATATACCCGATGCGCGAAAAGTATTGGCTATTGCTAGTCCTTCTCTTATCGCAGAAAAAAAAGGGGCTGTTTTGTTGCTTCATGATACAGAGCAACATGCTGACTGGCCTGAGGTGATTCGCCCATTAAGGAAAAACTTACCAAAATCGGGATGGTATACTTTGTCGGTAAATTTGCCGGATGAGACCAGAGCGCGAGCGCCAGAAAGAGTGCTTGAAGCAAAAGAATTTGATCAAGTTGTGATGAATGCTAGCTTAAAAAATAACTTAGATTCTGGAATACGTATTAAAAATGAGCCAGAAGAAAAAGAGGCTTCTGAGCCAGTAGATAATGAAAATCCCAAGGAACCTACAGCCGATATCGAACAAAGTGACGATGGCGAATCTGTTGATATTGATCTTGCTGCAGAGAAGGCAGATCCGGACCTAAATAAAATACCATATGCCATCAGGTCACTAAGTCACATAGAAAAAGCCTACGAATACCTTCAGTCGCAAAATTATGAAAATGTTGTACTTGTTGCTTATGGACAGTCGACAGAGCTCGCTTTTCAATATATTAAAGCACATCAAGCAGAGGCAAACTCTCCAGGTTTTACTTTAATTTTAATTGAACCATTTTTACCACAAGCATATTTATTAGATTTGAGCGAATGGTTAGGGGAAGGCTTCAAAGCACCTATTTTGGAAATTATTGACCGAAGCGATGCTGAAGAAGCTGAAAACAGAAAATACGCAGTGCTTAGAACGGGTGCTGAACAATATCGTCAAATATTCCTCAATATCAATAATAATGACATTTTTGATGAAAATTTAAGCAGGCGAGTCCGAGTATGGTTAGATACCAATGCTCCGGGGCTTGAAGTCGGGCGTTAAACTAACTGTTTTGTAATTGAATAAAGTTATTAATTGATTCCAAAACAGCAGGATAGTCCGTCGCCTTATATTCTGTAATAGCTTCTAAACGTTTAATTTTCTCATCAAACTCTTCAATAACGGTATCCAGTTTTTTATAGAGCTCTTTGATATCGATATGCGTATTCGCTATATTTTTGTTGAGTAGGCGAAGTTTTTCCAGGGCTTCTTCGCCAACAGGAAAGCCTTTTCTTTGACGTTCAGCGGCACGAGACTCTTCTTCGATAATTTGTGATTTAAGGCTCTGAATTTTACTCCTCTTAATCTCTACCACGCTTTGAACGTCTAGAAATTTACGATTTAGAACACGTACAGCGTCATTTGGTTGGCTATAAAGTTGTTTTAGTTCTTCGTCTATCGCATCTTGTTTTTGTTTTTTAATTAGCGCCAGTCTTTCTTTTTCTATCTGTTCATCTCTTATTCTAATTTCTTCAGAACTTAAGGCCGGTAGAATCGTTTTAATTAGGCGGCCTTTCTCGTTCAAAATATCATAACCTTTGTCTGCATATTGTGCAGGTAAGGTTTGAGTCAATACGAGTTGATTACTTTCATTTTTATAACGGTAAAACTGTCCTGCTGCCCCAGAGACAGATGAAAGGGCTACAGATGATAAAAGCACCAAAAATAGTGCTCTATAAAGTATACTGCGCCGCTTCAAAAATATTGGATATGCGCGGAAGGATGGGAAAGGTCGAATCATTGATGCCCTGGCTAATAAAATGGTTGCTACTTACTTTTTAGTATAACTGATTTTGTTAGTTCTGACTTCCATCTGTTTAGTATTCATTTAGCACTTGTATTTCAAAGGCATCGATGACTCATTAGAGGCCTTAAAAACTCAGATAGAAGTCATTATCTAAGGAAATTTCGGTTTATGGATTATTTGTTCGAACAAACCTTACTTTTTATTATTTCAATTATTGCCAATGGCTTAAGTGCGATGGCTGGTGGTGGTGCGGGCTTACTGCAATTTCCAGCATTATTATTTCTAGGCTTAAGTTTTTCAGTTGCCTTAGCCACCCACAAAGTTGCAAGTGTTGCTTTGGGTGTCGGTGCTACGTTTAGGCACTTAAAAGAAAAACGGCTTAGTTGGAAGTTTGCTGTTCATATATTAATGTTTGGTCTTCCTGGCGTGATCTTGGGTGCTTTACTTATTTTATCCATACCGGATGATATAGCAAAGATTATTTTAGGCGTATTGACCATCGGCTTAGGCTTATATTCATGGTTTCAGCCAGAGCTGGGTCTTCAAGCAAAACCCAGAACATTTACGCTACTGGAATGGCTTATTGGCGGCTTGGTGTTATTTTTTATCGGGGTATTAAATGGCTCTATTACTTCAGGTACAGGTTTATTTGTAACACTTTGGCTGGTTAGATGGTACGGCTTAGATTATCAAAGAGCGGTCGCATACACTTTGATTTTAGTCGGTATGATCTGGAACGGGATTGGGGCGGTTACTTTAGCGACACAGTCTCCAGTTAAATGGGAGTGGATAGCGCCATTAGTACTAGGTGCGCTATTGGGTGGTTATTTAGGTGCACATTTTTCTTTGGCGAAGGGCAACAAATTAGTAAAGCGCTGCTTTGAAACGGTTACAGTTTTAGTCGGGCTGTCGTTGCTAGTTGATGCAAGCGTTTAGCTTGAGATAAAGCTAAACGCTTTAAGGGTATTAAGCGATACCGTACTGTGAACGATATACCGAAATTGCATCTGCATACTGCGATAAACTTGCATCATCCTTAATGTAGTCTAATACTTGTGTTAAGTTAACGATGCTAACTACTGGAATATTGAAGTCACGTTCGACTTCCTGAATCGCAGAGAGTTCACCCTTACCTTTTTCTTGGCGATCTAGAGCGATAATAACCCCGGCAGGTTCTGCGCCGGCAGCCTGAATGATGTCAATCACTTCACGTATTGCCGTTCCCGCAGTAATTACATCGTCAATAATCATGACTTTACCTGTTAATGGGGCGCCAACTAATGTACCGCCCTCACCATGAGCTTTCGCCTCTTTACGATTAAACGCGAAAGGTATATTTTTTTGATGAAGTGATGAAAGGCTCACTGAGGTGGCAGCACCAAGCGGAATGCCTTTGTAAGCAGGGCCAAAAAGAACATCGTATGGGATGGCAGAATCGATCAGTGTTTGCGCATAAAATGCGCCTAAATTCGCTAAAGATAAGCCATCGTCGAATAAACCCGCATTAAAAAAATAAGGGCTAACACGGCCTGACTTCAGGGTAAATTCGCCGAACTTAAGAACGTTCTTTTGGATAGCAAAACGGATAAAATCGCGTTGGTGTGACTTTAAAATAGAGTTGTCGAGCATTAATTGCGCCTAAATTGTCAAATATTACAGTGTTTTTCTTTTCAAAAAATGTGAAACAAGTATCATACCACGCAAATTAGTGAAGAGGCAGTTATGCGAGTAGTATCAATTAATGTAAACGGCTTAAAACGGGCGGCTGAGCTTGGTTTTTTTGATTGGATGCGTGAAATCGATGCCGATGTGGTATGTGTTCAAGATCTGCAAGGTAAGGTTTACGACTTTGATGACGAGATATACCACCCCGAAGGCTATCAGGCATATTTTATAGATGCCGAAAATCCTGAAGATGGCGGCGTAGGTATTTACACCAAACATTTTCCTAAAGCTATTATGTATGGTTTTGCCTACGGCCCGGCAGATAGTGAAGGTCGCTTTATTCAGGCAGATTTTGAGAATGTCAGTGTTGCTTCATTGCTTGTTCCCAATGCTTTGGGTAAACCTGAAAAGCAAGCCGATAAAGATGCCTTCCAAAAAGCATTTCAAGGTCATCTTGAAAAAACTCTGCGTAAAAGACGTCAGTTTATTTTTGCGGGCAGTTTTAATTCAGCTCACTTAGTTATGGATGCCAGCAAAAAGTACCATGAGCTCGATGTGAGTGGCTTTAAAGCCCACGAACGTGAATGGTTTGATACGGTGTTTGAGGATTTTGGCTATATTGATGCTTTTAGAAAGGTGAATATCCAAAAAAATCAATATACTTGGTGGCCAGAGTGGGCCAAAGGATGGCGTAAGAATGCTGGCTGGCGGACTGATAATCAGATCACCACTCAATTAATGAAAAACTTAATTGAAGATGGCTTTATCGATGAAGATACTCGTTTCTCAGATCATGCCCCGGTGGTGATGGACTACGATATTTTCATGTGAAATGTTCGCTCCCTGAGCCCGTCGAAGGGTCTACTAAATACACTCTGTGTATCATCGGACACATTTCGACGGGCTCAATGAGCGGAATCTTATTTAGAGGCTAAGGCATTTTCCTGCAAAATGAAGATTTCCTTCAAACCTTTCTTAGCAAGATCAAGCATCGCATTAAACTCATCTTGATCAAAGGCTTCAGTTTCTGCAGTACCTTGCACTTCAATAAACTTACCTTCTTCGTTCATCACCACATTCATATCGGTTTCAGCTTCAGAATCTTCAGGGTAATCTAAATCAAGAACGGGTTTGCCTTTATAAATACCCACAGAGACGGCAGCAATTTTTTGCTTAAGAGGCAGGCTTTTTAGTTTGCCGGAATCAACAAGGCTTTGAAGCGCATCGATCAGTGCAACGCAGCCACCGGTAATGGATGCTGTGCGCGTGCCACCATCAGCTTGAATAACATCACAATCGATTTGAATTGAACGTTCACCAAGTGCTTTCATGTCAACTGCCGCACGCAAAGAGCGACCAATTAAGCGTTGAATTTCAACAGTTCGACCCGTTTGCTTGCCGCGAGCGGCTTCACGATTCATACGAGAGCCTGTAGAGCGTGGCAACATGCCATATTCAGCGGTCACCCAGCCTTTACCTGTTCCTTTTAGGAAGGGTGGTGTTTTTTCATCGATACTTGCAGTACAAATGACCTTAGTATCACCAAACTCGACTAGCACAGAGCCTTCAGCATGTTTGGTGAATTGGCGAGTAATTTTAATATCGCGAGATTGGTCAAGTTGGCGTCCACTAGGTCTCATTTATTTATCCTGTATAAAGAGTTAAAAACGATCGGTGTAAAAAAGAGGAACAGGAGTTTAGCATTTTAAGGGTGGGTTTCTAAGTGGCTAAAGCGTAGAATTTACATCCTTTGAATAAATTGTAAAAAATACTTGTTAGGAGAAATAGATGCTAAAAAGCATGACGGCATTCGCTCGAGTAGAACACGAGGTTTCAGGTGGTAGCTTAACGTGGGAAATTCGAACGGTTAATCATCGCTATTTAGAGCCAAATCTCAAATTACCAGACCATCTTAGAGAAACCGAGCCGAAGCTACGTACGCTAATGCGCAAATATCTATCTCGGGGAAAGCTAGACGGTATGCTGAAGTGGCAGCCAGCCTTGACCCAAACGCAGAACCTGCAAATTAACGAAAATGTGTTAAAAGCCTTAAGTTCAGTTCAAGGCACTTTGTCGAATCATTTTGACAACCTTTCTACTATTGATCCTTTAGCACTACTACAATGGCCAGGCGTGATAGATACCAAAAGCCAAGACCATCAGGTGCTCGTCAAAGGGGCAGTAGAGGCTTTCGAAGCCTGCCTAAAGATCTTACATGAAAATCGCTTAAGGGAAGGCAGTCAGCTAGCACCATTATTTGACACCCGCTTAGAACAGATGACGCATATCGTTATTGCAGTCAGACAGGCGCTGCCTGATATTCTTCAAAAACAAAGAGAGCAAATTGTAAAGCGCTTTCAAGAAGCTAGCATTGACCTAAATAATGAACGGCTAGAACAAGAGATGGTCTTACTTGCCCAAAAAACAGATGTCGCTGAAGAATTAGATCGACTAGATGCGCATATTGCAGAAGTGAAAAACGTCTTAAAGAAAAAAGAACCGGTCGGCAGGCGCTTAGACTTCCTCATGCAAGAGCTAAACCGAGAAGCAAACACCTTGTCGTCAAAGTCTATAGTGACTGATACTACAAAAGCGGCTGTGGATTTGAAGGTTTTGATCGAGCAAATGCGAGAGCAGGTACAGAATATAGAGTGAGTCTCTGTATTTAGTTAATCAGGCTGACTTTGCTAGCCTGATTAACCTTTTCAGCTATTCAAACTTAATTATTATTGACAATATCCTGCGCATCTTTAATCGGCATGTGTCTAACATCTTTGCCTTTTACGATGTAGATGACATGCTCAGCGAGGTTGCATGCGTGGTCGCCAATGCGCTCAAGTGAACGCAGTACCCACATGACATTATGAATTTGAGAAATGCTACGTGGGTCTTCCATCATGAAGGTCATTAGTGAGCGCATCGCTGACTTGTATTCTGTATCGACAGCATGATCTTGCTTAATAATTTGTAGAGCAAGGTCAACATCAAAACGAGCAAATGAATCGAGCGCTGTATTCACCATTTTACCAACATGTTCTGAAATATGGCGAATTTCAACATAGCCGCGCGGGACCTTACCTTCTTCCGTTAAGCGAATTGCTAGTTTGGCTATTTTAGAGGCCTCGTCACCAATACGTTCAAGGTCAGCAACCATTTTGATAATTGAAATAACTAAGCGTAAATCGCTCGCTGCCGGTTGCCTTCGGGCAATAAGTTGGGTCGAGTTTTCATCAATGATTTGTTCCATTAGATCAACTTCCTGATCTTTATCGCGAACGATTTCAGCAAGCGCGGTATTGTTTGAGATCAGTGCTTCAACCGCATCTGCGACCTGTTTCTCAACAACGCCACCCATATTCAGAAGTTGGTTCCGAAGGTCAGCCAAATCTTGGTTAAATTGCTGAGAAATGTGTTTGCTGTGGCTTTCTTTCATGTTGTCCATAAGGGCCTCAATTTGTAGTGTTTTACTATTGTGTACAGCGCTGGTTTTTATTTAGGTTTAACCATAGCGACCGGTAATGTAGTCTTCGGTTTGCTTATGAGCGGGGTTAGTAAATAGAGTATCAGTATTGCCATGTTCGACTAAATCACCCATATACATAAACGCTGTGTAGTCAGAAACGCGTGCGGCTTGTTGCATGTTGTGGGTAACAATGATGATGGTGTAATCATCTTTTAATTGGTGAATGAGCTCTTCAATTTTTAAGGTTGAAAGTGGATCAAGGGCTGAAGCAGGTTCATCTAGCAATAAGACTTCTGGTTTAACAGCAACTGTACGTGCTATGACTAAACGTTGTTGTTGGCCCCCGGATAGACCTAAAGCACTATCGTTTAGTCTATCTTTTACTTCATCCCAAATAGCGGCAGAGCGTAAAGACCATTCCACGGTTTCATCTAAAACACGCTTGTTATTAATACCTTGTATACGCAGACCGTAAGCAACATTTTCATAAATGCTTTTAGGAAATGGATTTGGTTTTTGGAATACCATGCCTACGCGTCTTCTAAGTTCTGCTACTTCAACATTGCGTTGATAAATATCTAGCCCTTCATGGATAATTTTGCCGGTAATGGAGCATCCATCGACAAGGTCGTTCATACGATTAAAGCAGCGTAAAAGCGTCGACTTGCCGCAGCCGGATGGACCAATAAATGCGGTAACCCGATTTTCTGGGATCTGCATATTGATGCCATGAAGCACTTCTTTTTCGCCATAAGACAGGCGTAAGTCATTTACTTCAATACTGATTTTTTCATCCTTTAAGTTTAAGGCATTCGATTTTCTTTTCATTGAACTGATATCTATTGAGTGGCCTTTGGGCTTACTTTCGGTTTCGCTGGTGTTCGTTGACTTTAGCTGTTCAGTTTGCATCGGAATGCCTCTTTGTTGTCTGGCTATTTTCACCAAATAAATTTCAAATATTGTTACTTAGTTTTAAACTTCCAAAGCCTTGTAGCGCTCTCTAAGTCGGTTACGAATGGCAACCGCACTTAAGTTGAGAAGGGCGATTACAACTACTAGCAATAAGGATGTTGCATAGACTAAGGGTCTTGCTGCTTCGACATTTGGGCTTTGGAAGCCAACATCATAAATATGAAAACCTAAGTGCATAAATTTCTGGTCTAGGTGCAGGTAGGGATAGTTGCCATCTAAGGGTAACGATGGGGCAAGCTTAACTACACCGACTAACATTAAAGGCGCTACTTCACCTGCGGCACGGGCAATCGCTAAAATTACACCGGTCATCATGGCAGGGCTAGCCATCGGTAAAACCACGCGCCAAAGGGTTTCTGCTTTGGTAGCGCCTAAGGCTAAGCTGCCTTCACGAATTGAGCGTGGAATACGCGACAGCCCTTCTTCAGTCGCCACAATAACAACCGGAAGTGTCAATATTGCAAGTGGGATTGAGGCCCACAACATGCCGCCGGTACCAAAAGTAGGTGCGGGTAGAGCTTCGGGGAAAAATGCTTGATCTATACCGGACCCGACAAAGTAAATAAAGAAGCCCAAGCCAAAGACGCCGTAAACTATAGAGGGAACACCGGCTAAGTTATTCACTGCAATGCGAAGAATACGAGTGAAAGCACCTTGGTGGGCGTATTCACGCAAATATACAGCAGCAATAACGCCGAGTGGTGTCACCATAATCGACATGACGATGACCATGAGCACGGTACCGAAGATCGCTGGAAAGATGCCGCCTTCGGTATTGGCTTCGCGCGGGTCTTCAGTCACAAATTCGACTAGTTTTTCAATGTAGAAGCTAAGCTTTTCAGTAAGTGACATTTTATTTGCTTGAAATGCTCGAACGATCTGGGATAACTTAATGTCAACTATATGATCATTGGCTGTGCGCATAGTGGCGGTATCACGATTAATCTCTGTGTATAAATCAATCAGCCGTTGTTGAAGGTCCGAATATTCATTTTCGAGTCGTGTGCGGTTTACATTTAAATCAGCCTGACGTTCTGGGCTTAATGCTCCATCTAACTCGTAAGCACGCTGTTTTAGTCGAAGCCGTTCCATTTCACTATTGATATGACCAATGTCAGCTTTCTCGATGACATGAATCGCTTCATGAATTTGTAAGGCTCGGTCGATTCGTTGGCTAAATGCACCCCAGGCGGTATCACCAGAGGCTATGACTTGGCCGCTTTCTTTGACATCAACAAGGTAGCCATAAAAGTTACCCCATTCTCTTCTTTCTAGGGTGATCACATTTTCTGGGTAATGACGATTAACTAAAATGCTATCGAGTATCCATCTAAAGTCGCTGCCATGAACATCTCGGTTGCCCATTTTAAGAAGGTGCCTATCCATAAACTCGACATTATCTGGCACTGGGTAACCAGCTTCTTTTAATTGGATAGCTGGGACACTCTCGGTGTCGACCATCTCGCCCATAACTATTTTGTTTGCAGATCCTTCGACAACGAGTTCAGCTTCTAAAACATTATGTGCCCAGAAATGAACAAGGCCGCGAGATGCGATGAGAAAGAGTAAGCTGAATACCATCAGTAAGCTGATAGCGACGGCGCCCGCATTTAGCCAAATCCAAGGGTCGCCACCTCTAAACCATTTTTTGAAAGATACTCTCATGAAACTGATCCTTAAATAACCGTGTATTTAGAGCGTAGGCTCTGACGAACATATTCAGCCAAAGTGTTGACTACGAAGGTAAAGACAAATAATACAAAAGCCGCCAGGAATAGAATTCTGAAATGGGTGCCGCCAACTTCAGATTCAGGCATCTCAACAGCAATATTTGCAGATAAAGTCCGCATGCCTTCAAAAATATTGATGTCCATAATAGGGGTGTTGCCGGTTGCCATGAGAACGATCATGGTTTCACCCACCGCACGGCCCATACCAATCATGACTGCTGAAAAGATCCCAGGGCTTGCTGTGGGTAAAATTACCCGTGTCATGGTTTGCCATTGGGTTGCACCGAGTGCCAGTGAGCCATAGCTTAAATGTTTAGGTACGCTGAATATGGCATCTTCTGTAATAGAAAAAATTGTCGGAATAACAGCAAATCCCATCGCAGCCCCAACAACTAAGGCGTTGCGTTGATCAAAACCAATACCCATATCGTTAGTTAACCAGGAGCGCATATCGCCTCCAAAGAAGCTGACTTCGAGTACAGGGCTCATTTCCATGCTAAACCAAGTGACTAGAATAATAACGGGTATCAGCAGAATCGGGTCCCAGCCCTCTGGAATAAAATGGCGAATGCGTTCGGGTAAATTCACCCATATAAAACCAAAAGCGATGAGAGCAAACGGGGTGAGAAGCAACCAAGTGAAGATACCGGGTAGGTGAGCTTCCATAAACGGCGCAAAGAATAACCCTGCTAGGAAACCCAAAATAACGGTGGGTAAGGCTTCCATTAATTCAATAGAAGGTTTTACTTTTCTGCGTAATGCCGGCGCCATGAAATAGGCAGTATAAAGTGCACCGCAAATCGCTAAAGGCGTGGCAACTAACATCGCATAAAATGCGGCTTTTAATGTACCAAAGGCGAGAGGCGATAAACTGTACTTCGGCTCGAAGTCGTTATTCGCTGCTGAAGATTGCCAAATATAGTCAGGCTCACTGTAACCTTCATACCAAACCTTTTGCCAAAGTGCTGAAAAAGAAATTTCAGGATGCTCATTATCAATATGCCAGAAGTGAAGCTGGCCATCGGAACTTTCGAAAAGAGCATAATTTGCACGCGGTGCCATTGCGCTGAGTGTTATTGGCATGTCAACTATGTGTTGAGTTAGAACCTTGGTATGCGAAGTTGAATTAAATAGTGAAACATTGCCTTGGGAGTCTGTCACTGAAAAGCCCTTGCGGCGATGTTCAATTTCTAAATGAGTGATTTTAGCCTTCTCGTTAGACTGATTGATGATTGAAAAATCTCTTATACGTTGCAAGGTGTAATCATTTTGTTCATCACGAACCATAAACCACTGAGATACTTCTCCTGAGCTACTTGAAACAAGTATTGAACTACCACCAAGTAATAATTCCATGCCAATAATGGTTTCGTTACCATTTAGTTTCACTGTGCTGTGGATTTTTGCTTCATTGTCAGAGAGGTCAAATATATTAATTTGGTTTTTATTGGTAGCCACAAAAACCCAGCGCATACCGGGCTCAGCAACAATATAATTAGGTTTACCATCTAAGCTCGGCATGGTGACCGCTTCAGCTTCCAGACTAATCTCGCCTGACATGAAGTTTTCTTCTTTTAAGAACCGTGTTGAAAACAGCTTATGTTGATCATTCGCGCCGACGATTAAAATAGCATCGTCAGTGAGCGATAAAGAGGTGAAAACAATAGGGCTACCTGTTGGGTCCATGTCCATGGCCACTTTCCCAAATGGAAATTCAAGATATGGGCTAATTTCACGCTTATTTTCTGGGTAAGTAATGCGGTAACTATGTTTGAAAATGATTACTTGACCGTTGCTTAAACCTGCTAATAAAGTTCTGCTGGCAGGTGATGCTGCCGTAAAACTGGTAATGGATGCATTTGCAGGTAAAGGCAGTTGATAGCTGGAATCAGTACCGCCATCTTGGGTATTAAAGAAAATGACTTGGCCATTTTTAGTGACACGAAGGGCTTTTTCGGCTTGCTCTTCGATTGCATAGTAAAGCGATGCACCACTTTCTTTTGCTGGAATTGAATAAGAGGCTACAGCCTGCATCTCTGCAGATTTGAATAAGGGCATTATTTCGTAAAGTAGATAGAAAAAAATCAGCGAGATTGCCAATATCACGCTACTTCCACCTAAACCTATAGATATGCTAGCGAGCTTGTCTTTTAGCTTTCTTATCTTTCTATGCCGCACCAATTTAGGGCTATTAAAATCCAGCTTGGGGGCTGCTGATAAAGCTACTTTATTCATATGTATTTAATCCAGGTAAGAATGCTTTGGATAGTTTTATTGTCTATTAAATCGGTCTATCGATACTTAAAAAATTCTCCTTAAATTGTGCAAGGAGAATTTTTTATATGTCCTTCCTTAGAATCTAATTCAAAGAGCTAGTTTGATTACTTAAGGCCAAGCTCAACTAATATTTTCTCTGCCACCTTAGCTGGTACCGGTACATAGCCATCTTTTACGACCACTTCTTGACCTTGCTGAGAAAGAACCGATCTAACAAATTCAGCTTCTAAAGGTGCAAGTGCTTTGTTTGGCGCCTTATTGATGTAAACGTATAAGAAGCGTGAAAGAGGGTAAGCGCCAGTAACAGCATTAGCTGGTGATGGATCAACAAACTCTTTACCCGCTTTCTTAGATAAAGGCAATGCTCTAACAGATGCAGTTTTATAACCAATACCAGAATAACCAATACTGTTAATTGACTCAGACACGCTCTGTACAACAGATGCGGAGCCAGGCTGCTCGTTTACGTTATTTTTAAAATCACCTTTACAGAGCGCGACTTTCTTGAAATAGCCGTAAGTACCTGATACTGAGTTGCGTCCATATATCTGAATAGTTTGATTGGAAAGATTGCCAGCAAGACCTAAGTCTCCCCAGCTATTTACATCTTTTTCAAAACCACATTTACGCGTTGATGAAAAAACTGCATCCACTTCAGCAATGGTCATACCTTTGATGGGGTTATCTTTATGCACAAAGACAGCTAAAGCATCAATTGCAACTGGAATGGCTGTAGGCTTGTAACCGTAATGTTTTTCGAAAGCGCCAATTTCTTTGTCTTTCATCTTACGGCTCATGGGGCCAACGTTTGCTGTACCTTCAGTTAAGGCCGGTGGCGCAGTAGAAGAGCCCGCTGCTTGAATTTGAATATTTACATTTGGATAATAACGTTTAAAGTCTTCAGCCCAAAGGGTCATCAAATTAGCTAAAGTATCAGAGCCAACGCTTGAAAGGTTTCCAGAAACACCGCTTGTTTTTTCATACTTAGGCAGATTTGGGTCGACATCAGCTTGGGCAGTAACAAGGCTGCCAAGAGTCGAAATAGCAAGTATGCCTACGATTTTTTTAATCATGTTTTATCTCCTAGAGTCATAAAGTCACGCTCAGCTAGTTTTAAGCTTTGCTATGATGGATATGAACTATAGGGAGATTGTATGACATTTATGTGACAGAAATATGACATCACTGTGACATCATATTTTGGAAGGCTTTATGTCGATTAAAGCATAAGTTGATAAATTTAAAGCAAAAGGTGATAAAAATTAAAGCATAAGTTGATAAAGGGGCGTATAGTCCTAGATGAACAACTGCTAGGATGCCTCATAAATGACAGAGCCCGCACGCAAGCTAAAACGCTCAGCAGTTAAAAATATCGTTCGCTTCCCTGCTATAAAAGCGAACCTAGGCCGAACTATTCTTGTCGAATCTATCCTAGAATCAAACTACTGCCTCCACCTAGAGTTTTCTAAATCAGTAAAGTCGTACAAACCGCAACCGAAAACTTTTAAACTTTCAGAGAAAGATGAGGAGATTACTTTTACTCCAGACTTCGAAGTAGAGTTGACCTCAGGCGAGAGAAGATATGACGAGGTCAAACCTGTAAAGAAATCTGAAACGGGATACTATCGCAAAGTATTCAATTCTTTCCAGGAGTCACTGATCGGTACAAACATAACCTTCAAAGTTGTTACAGAAATAGAAATCTGCAGGG
>CAXBKC010000017.1:0-18373 GCA_963975615.1 uncultured Oleiphilus sp. | reverse complement strand
AGTATATTCTCAGGCCGTATTTGTTTGTAGATCCGTAATTTTCACATTGCTTATCAAATCTCTGTCAGGAGAATTAGTTTTGGCTGCCGTAGATCAAGAAACCCAAAAGTTAAAAGTCCCCCCTCACTCTATTGAGGCTGAACAGTCTATTTTAGGTGGGCTGATGTTAGATAACAGTAAATGGGACGTGGTGGGCGATAGAGTAATTGAAGAAGACTTTTATAGACAAAATCATAAACTAATTTTTCGTGTTATTTCAAAGTTAGCCACCAATGGTGCAGCTTTAGATGTTGTTACAGTTGCAGAAGAGCTTGAAGGCATTGGCGAGTTAGAAAATGCTGGCGGCATGGCTTACCTTGGTTTGCTTGTTGAGAAAACCCCAAGCGCAGCAAACGTTAGGGCTTATGCAGCGATAGTGCATGAGCGAGCTGTGTTAAGACGCTTGATTTCGGTATCAGGTGATATTACAGATAGCGCCTTTAACCCAAAGGGGCGAACAACAGCTGATTTATTAGATGAGGCAGAAAGAAAGGTTTTCCAGATTGCGGAAAGTCGGTCGGGGCAAGAAGGTGGGCCTCAATCAGTTAATCCTATTTTAACAAAAACACTTGAGCGAATTGATCTTCTATTTAACTCTAATGAAACAATCACGGGTGTAACGACTGGGTTCAAAGACCTAGATGAAATGACATCAGGGCTTCAGCCTTCTGACCTTGTTATTGTGGCAGCAAGACCTTCTATGGGTAAGACGGCCTTCGCTATGAACTTGGTGGAAAGTGTCCTTATTAAGGCTAATAAGCCCGTGCTTGTGTTTAGTATGGAAATGCCAGCTGACTCTATTCTTATGCGGATGATCTCTTCTTTGGGTATGATTAATCAGACTAGAGTGCGTAGTGGGAAATTGGAAGAAGATGATTGGCCACGCTTAACCTCTGCCGTCAGTATGCTCAAAGATCGCCCCTTGTATATTGATGATACGGCTGGTCTTAGCCCTACAGAAGTACGTTCTAGGGCGCGCAGAGTTGCTCGTGAAATCAAAGAAGATTTCGGCATGATTATGATAGATTATCTTCAGTTGATGCAGATACCTGGATCTAAAGAAGGTAGAACCGCCGAAATTTCTGAAATATCTCGCTCGCTAAAGGCGCTGGCAAAAGAATTGAATTGTCCTGTTGTTGCATTATCCCAGCTCAACCGAAGCTTAGAGCAGAGAACAGATAAGCGTCCAATGAACTCAGATCTTCGTGAGTCAGGTGCGATCGAGCAGGATGCTGATGTCATTATGTTTATTTATCGTGATGATTACTACAACGAGGATAGCCCAGATAAAGGGCTTGCAGAAATTATTCTAGGTAAGCAGCGTAATGGACCAATAGGTAAGATTAAATTATCTTTTCAGGGTCAATATACGAAATTTAATGACCTGTCGCATGTCGATTATGACAGAGAGTTTTAAGGGCTAGAATGTGAAATTTTCTCAGTTTTTAAACTCATCAAATGAGAAAGAATGTAGCCGCCCACTGAGAGCGTTGATAGATTTAGCTGCATTCAAAAATAATGTAGCTAAAACTCAAAGTTTCGTCGGCAATTCCAATTTAGTAGTTGTCGTAAAGGCTGATGCCTATGGTCATGGTCTGCTTGAAATTGCACGTGCAGCGAATGGTTACCAGCTAGCAGTTGCAATACCTGAAGAGCTACACCAATTGCGCGCTGCTGGTATTGAAAATAAAGTGTGGGTATTAGAAGGGTTTTTCACTCGTAATTGTCTTACCTATACACAATCTGTTGTTTGGTGCGTTCATAGTCTTTGGCAGTTAGAGTTGCTTAAAGAAATGAATGAAGAGAGCCTACTTGCTTCATTAGAGGTATGCATTAAGCTTGATACTGGAATGCATCGCTTAGGCTTTAATCCATCAGAATTTGCTTTAGTAAAGCAATATTTCAACGACATGCCTCAATTAAATTTATCTTCTGTGATGTCTCATTTCTCTATGAGTGATCAAGCAGATAACCCTCAAGTCTATTCCCAAATTAAGTATTTTGACGAAGTTATTCGAGATCAGAATTGGCCATCATTAAAACAGAGTATGGCAAACTCTGGGGCAATCTGCTTCTATCCTGAATCGTACAGAGATTTGGTCAGACCAGGAGTTATGCTCTATGGTGGAAGCCCTGCTGTGAATGCACATTTACCAGTAAGTATAGAGCCTGTGATGAGCTTTCTTTCTGCAGTTATTGCAGTTCATCATGTGAAGAAGGGCGATAGCGTTGGCTATGGTGGTACGTGGATTGCTGAGCAAGATAGTGTTATTGCGACTGTTGCTGTTGGCTATGCAGATGGTTACCCTCGACATGCGCCAAATGGAACGCCTGTCGCAGTTTTAAGTTCAGAAGATGGTGTAGCTGATATTGTGTCTTTAGCTGGTCGAGTTTCAATGGATATGATTACTGTTGATGTATCTTCTGTTAAACATATAAAAATAGGTGAGCAGGTAGAGCTCTGGGGAAAGAATGTTTCTGTAGATCTAGTTGCCGAGCTAAGCGGTACAATTTCTTATGAATTACTCACTTCAGTGAGTAAAAGGGTGCCCAGAATTTATAAAGAGTCGTAATAGACTTCATTGCTTATTTTGTCAGGCATAGCCTACAAAGTTAATCTTCGGTAGGCGCTAGCAATGGCTTCATGTTTTTATACTCACTGTTAAAGTTGAATGAGGTTTTCTTGTTGGAAAAGAAGTAGGTAGACGTGCTTGAGTCAAGGTTGCTTACTTCAATAAAGCCGTATAGATCTGTAAAAATTACTATATTTTTTACATCGATTATATCTTGAGGGATGTAGCCAAAATCTTCTCCTTGGCCAAGAAGGTCGTCATCATCAAATAAATAAAGTTTAGGGGAGGCGATTGAATTTATCTCGTTAGAGCTTGTCTCTGAGCTGACTATAGAAATAATATCTTGTTCATTGTTATTTCTATAGTCAACGCCGTCCAATCCCCATATGGATTCATAATATGGCTTTAGTGTGGCGAGTTCAGAAGAAAAATATTCTACTCGTCGAGTTTGTAAGCTTGCATCAGTCAAATTAATTAGAGCATCATTATTAATTACTATCGATGAAATTGAGTCTAGTGTTTTTGGTAAAACGGTTTGGGTTTCTAGTCCCGTATCTTGCAATACAACAATAGAGCTCTCATTCATGTCGTTATTATTGAAGCTCTTTTCAACAAGAATGCTGCTGTCAGATATGTATGTTGAATCTACTTTTACTAAGTCCGGCTCTTTTAATTGTGTAATTCTAGTTGCCTGGCTAGGGCTGGTATTAGAGAAATCTACGCTCCATATTGTATTATTTTCTGTAATTGCCATTTTTTTATTAGAATTACTATAGTTTGTTCTACTACTTAGTTTTGGCGTGGATATATTGCTAGTAAATATTGGGTTAGCGATGCTTACTTCTTTATCCTCTAAAGTATCATCAAATAAATCGGCTAAGGTGAAAAATAATACTTTAGTATCAGTAAATATTAATATGTCTTTTTCAGCATAATCAAAATTAGCAAATCTGTTATATCTTGGTATGAGTTTTTCTAAATCGGACAATTTGGATTGATCGTTATCTATAGTGTTAAAGCTATTGTTTGTTAGTTGCCATAATAACTTTTTCTTAAGCTTTTTGTCGTCTGGATCTTCCACCGAGTAGAACTTAAGTGTATTTTCTGATGTGTTGAAGCCCAAATATCCAAAGTTACGGTTGTCTACATCAATCACTGGTTTTCCTGAATACATTAAGGCTTCATCAATCTTGTCAACTCTGACGCCACCAATGCTGTTTGCTGTGGTTTTCCTGCCTATTAGTTTAGGGTGATTCTCAAATAGTATTTCTTGGTTTTTTGAGTTGTTGTGAACGGCATCGACTTCATTTTTTGTTAGGTGGTCATGTCCATGTTCATCTTCAAATAAGAAACCATGTATATGTTTATGGTTATGTTTATGGTTATTTGGATCAAAGGGGTTATCGTTTTCGTCGAGCTCACCTTCTACTAAAGTATGTGTATGATTATGTAACTCTGCTAGTTCATAACTATCGTCATCATGGTCATGAAAGTGTATATGATCATGAGAGTGCTCAAGAAGTACTCTTCGTCTTCTGCTAAGTGTCTCGCTAGTTTCTTCGATGTTTATTTGCCAGTAGCTAAAAGGTGTCTCTGTATTTTGACATTCTTCATTCGTACTAGTTTTGACATAGATGGCAAGCTCATCCTTATATATAACTTCTTTCGCTAAGCGCGGCTCTTTATCCCAGGTCACGACTTTTTGGATGTCGCAAATATAGCTTTCGGGAGCTGTCACAAATCCATTCGTAACAGGGTCAAATATTATATCGTTTTTAAAGTCATATAACTGATGGTTTATGCGAGTATTTACATCATAAATATGTAAGGTCTGTGTATTCGCGTAAACAAAATATTCAGCTTTGGATGAATGCCGAAAGATTAATACATTATCATCATTTTTTTCTTTACTGCTTTGGTCGGTGTCGAGAGCAAGAATTAATTCTTGCTCTGCGGTAAATAATTTTTCTGACAGGCCTGTTTCTGGCTCGAATGAATAGAGTGAATTATTTTCGATATATGGGAAGTTGACTACTGAAATTAGTGTAGGGAGTGGCGCCGCTTGTTTTGTTGATTCTGAGCAGCCAGAAATAGTTGCTAAGAATATAAACACCAGCGTTGTCGTGAGGAAAAAGCTCTTAGCATTCATTTATTTGAAGTTCCTAAATCGTATTTTTCAATTATGTCAATCGAGAAGTTAAAGCGCCTTTCTTGACATTAAGAACAGGTGCTCTTCGCTGATATTCTGTGTGGGGTCAAAGTAATAGTATTCTTCAACCGCTTGACCAGCACCCGTATCTTCATTGATGCCTTTTAGGATTATCCTGCCGTATATGTCATTTGTAATAACGCTTGAAATTACATCAGAAACATTGGTGTTTAAGTTGCCTAAAGAAAAATCTACTGATGCGTTGTCTTTGGTTCGGCCTTTTTGTCGCCCATTAACTTCACCTTTATCGAATATATATAGCGAGGGCTTAATTAATCTGATGCCAGAGTTCTCATCATTTGAACTTAATAAATAAATTGAGTTTCTTGTTCCCCGCAAGTCTTTCGCAAATATAAACCGACTATGGTCATAAGTCTTCGATGTGAAGGTGTTGTTTAATGGTCTAAACCAATGTGCTTGCCAGCCTGAATTCGTTTGGGATTCAAAGGTGTTGACATAAAATTCATTACCAATGATGTAGAACTCAATTTGGCTAGCAGTAATTATTGTTGATGCTACGCCAGACACTGTTGATATGGCGAGCAAAGTCTGCAAGTCATTTTCTTCTTGAACGACTAACGCTGTATTGTTGTTTGTGAGATCAAACTTTATTTTTACCGCATTTTGAGGCGCTTGTGTTTCATTGCTTGGTATTTGAGTAAATTTTTGTGGACTGTAGTAATAGAGAGCGTTGTCATGCTTTAGCAGAAAGGAGTCTTCATTTTGACGCTGATTAAAACTTATAGGGTAGTTTGTATCTAGGTCATTAAGGGAGTCGACGCTGAATAACTTATCTAAGGTTTCTTGAACCGGTTTGGTACCTGCCTCTGAGTTTATTTTAAATAATGCTGCTGTGCTCAGAATATAAACTAGCTCATCTTTACGAACGACGACTTGTTTATTGGATGCTTGGTGAATTGTTTGAATCCCAGTTGAAGGGTAAAAGCCTGTTTCCCATTGATCATCTTTAGATTCAGTTGTGTAATTAAAAACTATTTTATTGCCATTGAGGTCGTGGCCTAAAAAACCTGTTTGATTATACAGTTGAGAAGCAGATTTAAGTAGTTCCGGCTCAGATGAGTAGTCGATGACAAGGCTGCCTAATACATTTTCTGCTCTACCTAATGATTTTAATATACCATCAGTATCTGCTGGATCTTCTACGACAGCACTAAAATCTAATGTATCTCTAACATTTAATTCAGGATCGCATTGTTGGCCACTATTTTGATATTCAATAGTTATTCTTGCTAAATCTAAGGTGCTTCTGTTTGAGTTTGTTCCGTCGGTAAAGCTTGCTTCGCTGGATGTTTTATGTGGAAAGATGCCACATATTTTCTGACTTGAGCTATTTCTGGCTAATGCTATTGTCTTCCCATTTGACTCTTTATCATAGTTAAGCAGATGTATTGCGTTCTCGAATACATAAACAGCATATTCGTAGCCCTGTTTATTTTCATCAATATTGAGTTCTAAAAAATTATTGTTGCCAGAGTCGAATTCACCCCTCTTTGTTGAGAGTCTTGTTTCTTCATTGAATGAGTAAATTATTTGCTCTGAAGTATAAATATGGAACGTGTTGATTTCGGGTATGGAGGTATCATTCGAGCTGCTAGAGTGACAAGCGATCAATAGAATACTTGCAGAAAAAAGAAAAAAGACTTTTAAGTAGGTTAGTGGGGCTGTCATTAGCGAGTGCTTCCTAAATTATATGTAAACAAATTAACCACTTGTCCGATTAGTATATCTGTCTTACAAATTGAAAAAAAATTTAACAGAAATGATTGGGAAGAGGTTCACACATTTATCGAAGTAGTGGAGATATTTGTATTCATTGTTCACATAAAACAAGTATTTACTAGTGAAATGGGAAAACTCTTACCACGCCAAGGTGCCGATTGTTTAGTTATTAAAGGTATCTAAAAATGCTAAAGCATCTTTTTTACCTTGTTTTAACGTCTTTTTAATAGCTTCTGGGTTCGTATAATCCCAACTATTTACGGCAACAGGCTTTGATGGCGCAATATATGTTCTTCCTACGATATTAGGTAAGTTTTTGTATGGTCTCGAGCATAATATTAATGTGTGGCCAGGGAAGTCGCTTACTCCATGCACTGGAATATTGTCTATCATTCCACCATCTAATACTGCTTTGTCAGATTGATACATGATAGGCGTAAAAGGAGGGGTGCAAGAAGAACTGATAATTAGATCAGATAGTTCTGTTACTGTTTTGCAGCTTTGGGCTTCTATAAATTCAGATTTAAATCCGAGTGCTCGTCCAAACTTTGGATGAACGGGATGAAATAGCTTCTTTTCTATTTGGTAGGCAGAAAGGCCAACTAATGTTGCTGTTTTTGGTCCTAGCCAGGTAGGGATGTGCGCTACAAGAATATGGTTTTTTGGGCCTTTATGAAGTGTTTTTAAACCGCTCTCATCGATTGATATTTTTATTATATGCCGATACAGCTCATTATGAGGATGTATTGGTTTGTTGGTAAGTAAGTTTTCCCAGTATCTATTTTTTTTATTATCAGACATTACTTTTAGCGTATTCTCATACACTTCTTCAAACCTATTTGAAAACAGCGCGCAGGATATTGCTGAGCCAGCACTTACCGAAGCAATATGATTGGGTTCAGTGGCTAGATGGTCACGAATAGTTAGCCAAAAACCAGCCTGCCAGAAACAACGGTTACCTCCACCTGCAAAGACAACATTTTCAAAATTCATATACCAGCCTTTTTATTTAAGCGTTCTTTATTTGTTATGTTTTGTATAAACTGTTTATGCGGCTAATCTAAACGTTGTTGAAGGTTAAAATCAATTATTTTACCTATATTTTATTGGCTTACCGTGTTTTAAAGGTGAGGCTATTTAAGTAATGCATAAAAATAAAAGGGGAGTGAAATGAACCGCTGCTTAATTACTGGCGCAACAGGTTTTCTAGGCCAGTATTTGGTTGAAACATTGTTGATAAAAGAGCAAGAATTAACTTTGTTAGTTAGAAATCCTGAATCTGCAGTGCTTAAAGAGCTATTAGAACGGTGGGAAAATAGTGCAAAAAAATCTTTGATAACGCTCTTGGAATTTGATTTGACGAAGGAAAGCCTAGGGCTACCAGGTGAATGCTTATTTAGTGAATATGATCATGTATATCACTTAGCCGCCATTTATGATTTGACGTCATCTAAGTCTTGCATGCTTGATACCAATGTTGAAGGGACACGTCGCTTATTATCCCGACTAAAAGAAAATGGTTTTAAGGGGTGTTTTCATTTCATCAGCTCCATTGCTGTTGCTGGTAACTATTCTGGTCTGTTCGATGAGGGTATGTTTGATGAGGGCCAAAAACATGATCACGCTTATCATTTAAGTAAGTTTCAATCAGAAAAAGTTGTTAGAGAGTATAAGGAATCAAAAGACTTCTCTGTACGTATCTATCGGCCTTCTGCCATTGTTGGTCATTCTGTAACAGGACACATTGATAAAATTGATGGTCCATATTACTTATTTTTGATTGTTAGTTTTCTTAAAAGATGGTTGCCAGGAAAAGTGCCTATAGCGCTACCAAAAACTAAGGTTGTTATTGATACTGTTCCTGTTGATTATGTTGTTGAAAGTCTCGCCTGTATTAGTCTACTAAAAGAAAGTGATTTGCCTCAAGGCCAATTCTGCTTTCATCTAAGTGACCCAAGTACGCCTTCTTTGTCAGATATATTCACTAAAGTATTAAATGTTTCCGACGGGCCATCAGTTGGAATGTCGTTACCGGTTGATCAAGTGTCCAAGCTGGTATTCGCTAAGCAATTTAAAATGATCTGGAATTTGCAGGCAATTCATATCCTCAAGAGGGAGGTTTTAAAAAACTTAAATATACCTGAGTATATTTTTGAAGCTTTGATGCCCAAATTAAAGTTTGATGCAAAAAAGACACTGAGCTTATTAGAAACACACGCAATTACCCCCCCTAAATTTAATGACTACGTTGGGGTGCTATGGGAATATTACAATAAGAAGCTCGATCCCCAAAAGCACCGTTTAAATACTGCCAAAAAGTTATTTAACAATAAGCGGGTTTTAATTACAGGTGGTTCAAGTGGTATTGGTTATGAAAGCGCAAAAATGGCTTACAGTTTAGGTGCTAAAGTCATTCTTGTTGCGCGTGATCAGGCTAAACTTGAAGAGTGTGAACATGAAATTAAAGCTTTGGGTGCCGACTTAGGTGAGATAGATATTTACAGTTGTGATTTGTCTGACTTAAAGGCCTGTGATGAGTTTGTTCAACTAATAGAAAGCACATATGGATCCGTGGATATATTGTTTAGTAATGCGGGTCGATCAATCAGGCGTTCGATATCTAAGTCACAAGGTAGGTTTCATGATCTTGAGCGTACGATGCAATTAAATTATTTTGGTGCTGCAAGGTTGATTTTGGGTTTGTTGCCTGGAATGCTAAAGCAGGGTGGTGGCCAGGTTGTGCATTCTTCGTCAATGGGAACTATTTCGGCAACACCACGATTTGGGCCGTACATGGCTAGCAAGATTGCGTTGGATACCTTGATGGATTCTATGGCGGCAGAATATGCAAATCAAAATATCATTTTTAGTGTTATTAAGTTCCCCTTGGTTCAAACACCTATGGTTGCGCCAACTACCGAATTCAAAAAGTCTAAATTGACGTCACCGGAACAAGCCGCAATGATGTTTATTGATGCTGTTATTGATCAAAGCCGCGTGAAGGTCCCAGTTACCGGAAAACTACTAAGCTTTGCTTCATTCTTATCGCCTAATATTATGACTCAGCTATATAATTATGCCTTTCAAGTATGGCCTGACGACCCTGAAGACTTTCCAGAAATGAGCTTTGATCGCGTTTTACTGAAGTATTTTATGCCTCACTCCCCACTTTAATAGAAATATTAATTGTCGCTCTAGTGTGATTGCTCTAATTTTAAATCGTAGTGTATAAACAGGTTTATTTTAGACTTGATGAACTAACTCGATAGTTATTGTTGGAGTATTTTCATAGTAAGGGGTTTCATATGATGATTAAAGTATCGGAATACTGTCTAAGCTATTTATCAAATATTGATGCAAAGCTTACTGAGATTGAAGCAAGATTATACAGTGGGTTATTTGGGTTAACGAAGGATATTAATGAGCTAAGTGGTGCTATCTTGGAGCTAAATGATTTGAAGATTAATCTTGATTTGCATGAATTTGATGGACAGTTTTAACTAAGTCGCAGGATTTTTACGGTTGTTGAGCGCATTAATTAACGCCAGCATAAAATATAACAAACTCAACTATTTATGATAACGTTCAATTTATATGTTTGAATGGCAGATAACTTTACCCTGAAGTTGGGCTTATAGAATTGTTCTAGTATACTTATTTAAGGTATTTTCTTTATTCTATAAACGACTCTTATACTGAGTAAGTACATATGATCGTAAATTCTTCTTTAAGAACAATAATATTATATGTTGTTCTTTTTTTCTTAAGTGGGTGTGCCATAACGTATCACGCTGCTGAAGATGGGCCTTCTGGTTATCGAGATGCTCAAATTAGTCAAGACGTTTACTATGTAGAATATACCGAAAGTGCTAAAACCGATTGGGATACAATCCATCGCTTTACACTTAAACGGTGTGCTGAAATCGCAAAGCAAAAAGGTTACCTTTACTTCGATGTTCTACATAAAGATGAAAAAACAGTATATTTAGAAAGTGCAGTTGATCAAATTATTGTCGCAAATATGGGTAATTTGGCCAGTGATCCACCTACCGCAACTGTATATTCTACAGCAGGGAAGCGTGTTGAAGGTCGCAGAGTGACCTACCAAATTAAACTATCGAATAATTAATGATGAGCAAAGGATGAGCAAAGAGAAACGCCGACTACATAGACAAACTTGGCTTAAGTTAGAGTCGCGGGTGTTTATTCGTCGTGGATTATTAAAAAAAGAATGGATACCCGTTGTTCCTTTTGATTTCAGTCGATATGGAATGGGGATCCAAACAGATGAGATGTATAACCTAGGTGACGAGGTTTCGTTGTCTTTAAAACTAATTAAAGATGGCTTGGAAATTACTGTACCTTTATTACGTGGCTATGTTCGCTATAAAGAAAAGCATCATAGCCGTTTTAATTATGGTGTTGAGTTCTGCTTCAGCTCAAAATCTGAGAAAATATTACTAGATGAAGAGTTAATGAAGATTGAGCAAACGCTACGTCAATACGAGGTTAGTTCAAATCAATCTGTTAATGTAGCTAGCGGTGCGTAATTTAATTGTAGCCTCTGGACTTATCTGTATTTTGGCCTTAGTTTCTACCCTGGTTTATAACAATAATAAGAACGAAGCCCCGATAGTAACAACTACCATCCTGAGTGAATGTCCGCTAGAAAAAATGTCGTGTATTATTTCAATACCAAATGGGCAAACCCTATCCTTTCATTTAGAACCTAAAGGTCTACCTGTCATGGAACCCCTTATGCTAAGTGTTGCTGGATTGGGTGCTATCAAAAAAAGCGCCTTGAAAGTTTGGTTCGAAGGTAAGAACATGAATATGGGAGTACATTATATGCTTCCAGCGCCCATCAATAATAAGTTTTCTGATCAAATGATTTTTAAAGGGATGATTCCTGTTTGCAGTATTGATAAAGAGATGGTGTGGCTTTTAAATGTAGATATTTCTATCAATAGCCAGGCATTTAAAATACAGTTTCAACTCAAACCTAGTTTTGGTGATTAGTTTCTACAGGGGTGGTCAATTTGTTCTTTAAAAAATTCCTTTTCTCATTTGGCTTCATTCTTGTTGCCTTATCTTTTTCTTTGTACTTTTTGATTTTCGCAACACCCTCGGTTGAGAAAGATATTAGGTCTCAATATTTAAAAGCCGGTAATTTCAAACTATTATTTGATGAGCAGCCATTTGAGTTAAAGCAGTTAAAGGGCCAGCCAGTTATTTTATACTTTGGCTATACGTTCTGTCCCGATGTTTGTCCGGTTGGTTTGGCCGTTATTAGGGATGCTTTAAATAGTTCAGAAAAATTCTCAACTGTTCCAGTATTATTTGTGACGCTCGATCCAGCTAGAGATACAACTCAAAGGCTTCGTGAATATGTCTCCTTTTTCCATAAAAATATTATTCCTCTACGAGGAAGCCTAGAACAAATTAAAACGGTGATTGAGGCTTACGGTGGCTTTCTTAGGCATAATGCTAAGAGTCATGATGCGACTGATGAAGGCTACTTAGTTGACCATAGTGCTTATTATTATCTTCTGGATAAGCAGGGTGAATTAGTGCGTGTTTTTGACCACGCTATTGGGCCTACAGATTTGACAGAAATCTTAAAATCTTTGTTATAAAATGCCAACTTTAGGCTTGAACCAATATTGACTCCTTTTTATACTCAGTTTCGAGTTCTACAGTGCTTCTTCTTGATGGAATAAGAGTATTAGGAGCTTATAACAATAAAATATATAACAGTAAATAGGGTAGTCGTATGGAATATGCCGATGGCTTAAAAAATGTACTGATTCAGAAAATCAATAAAACTGAAAAAAATCTATTTAGTTTAAAATTGGACTATTGTCGTTTTGTATATGGCATCTCCCACAGATCAAAAGTCATGTATGATCAAGTACTTTTTCAGGTTCGTTCTGTTAATTTAGATTCGATGGTGAGAAGTGAGCAAGGGGAATGGAGTCGTCCAGAAATTTCAGCAATTCGAATTTCGGATATCGGTAAGCATGAGCAGGCTGAGTCAATTAACCTAGGGCGTAACTGGGAGCTTTATTTAGGTTAGTTCTATTAAGTCGTATTTCTAAGTCAGTCTTTAGTATGCATTTTTTGGTTCTTGGGGGTAATTAGGCGAGTATACATTATTTAGCAATTCAACTAATGAGAGCATCTAAGCAAAAACTCCCCAGTCATTTAATTGATGGCTTAATGTGAGGTTTTTGGGTACATTCCTGTCGGAAGACCATGATTTAGCCGCTTTTGCGCCAGCACGTACCATTAAATCATTCTCACTACTTAATTTTCTATACAGAGCTTCTTCAAAGTATTGACTGCTTACAAGGTTAGACAGCTTTAGGTTCGACTTTAGTACGAATATGATTAACTCTTTTCTTGTCGATGCCCCACACTGTGCATGCTTACCGATATAGTCAACTGCACCAATCAAATATAAGCTAATTGCCTTGTGTAGCCATGCCATATTATTATTGTTTAGGTCTTTATTGCTTCTTTTAATGCCCAGCATTTGCACGCCTGTGAACATTTGTGCTTGTTTTAAGCATTCCATCTTTATTTCATAGTGGTCGTTAAGTTTAATATCACCTTCGATTAGTCTATTCAGGATAGAGTTGATTCGTGCACTCTCTTCAGGATAGCTTTCGTTATAGAGGGTTCTAACTCGATTGAACATTAAGGCCAAAAGACCAATCATGCTAAGTTGAGAGCTATAAAGTAGTATGGCTTCCATTATCTAGACCTATCGTTAAATGTAAATACATTATACACGAGGGTAAGAAATGTAACGCGAATTAGGTATCGTGAGGAGAGAGTAGGGTGTCACATAAACTTATAGGTTTAACAGTCTGTTACATTTAAGCGGTGTGCCGCTCGCAACTGTCAAAAAAAGCATGCATTTGTATACAAGATAGAGGGCGGCTGAAAAAATAGCCTTGGGCAAAATCACAACCATTGATTACAAGGAAGTCTCTTTGATCTATATTTTCCACTCCTTCTGCGACTACTCGTAAGTTTAATTTGTGCGCAATTGCTATGACTGCAGATGCGATCTCCATTGCATTCAAGTCTTCAGGGATATCATAAACAAAGGACTGATCAATTTTTAGAGTATCAACGGGTAAACTTTTTAGATAACTTAATGAAGAATAGCCTGAACCAAAGTCATCAATTGTTAGTGTCGAGCCTGTTGATTTAATTTTATTTAGTTGATTGATTGCACTATTGATATCATGCATAAGCATACTTTCAGTCACTTCAAGCTCAAGATTTTGTGCGTTCAGCCCGCTATCGGAAAGTGCTTTACCGACAACGTTTACGAGTTCAGGGTCGTCAAATTGTCTTGAGGAAAGGTTTACAGCAACCCTCAGCGATTTACCTGTTAAATTATTAAGCTCCTGTATTTCCTTGCATGCTTGTTGTAAAACCCATTGCCCAATTTGCACGATTAATCCGGTTTCTTCAGCTATAGGGATGAACTCGTAAGGCGACATTTCTCCTTTTGTTGGATGCTTCCATCTGATTAACGCTTCAACGCTCGAAATTTCACCTGTCTTTAAGTTGATTTGCGGTTGGTAATTGAGATAGAAATCACCATGTTTAATGGCTTCTCGCAATTCATTTTCTGTTTCTAATAATTTATTAGCGCGAACATTTAAGGCATCAGTAAAGAAGTGATAACCATCTCTTCCATTTTCTTTTGCCTTGTAAAGCGCTAAATCAGCGTTTTTCATTAAGGTATCAGAATCGATACTATCATTTGGTGACAATGTAATACCTATACTTGTAGATACAATTATCTCATGTTTACCTAGTTTGACGGGTTCTTTTAGGGTGCTTAGTATTTTTTTAGCAACGACCTGAATGTTATTAATGTCAGAAATATCATTTAAGAGGATTGTGAATTCATCGCCACCAAGCCTTGCGACCGTATCTTGTGATCGTACAGAGGCCTGAAGCCTATTGGCAACATTTAAAAGTAATTGATCACCTGCTTGATGCCCCAAAGTATCATTGATACGTTTGAATTGATCTAGGTCTAAAAATAATAGCGCTGTTATTTTTTTGTGACGACGAGCATTTAGAACTGACTGATGGAGACGTTCAATGAATAACCTCCTGTTAGCTAATCCTGTCAGCGAGTCAAATAAAGCAAGATGCTCCATTTTTTTGTTTGCTTCTTTAAGGGCAGTAACATCTACAGCAGATAAAACATAGTTTGAAATAGTACCATCTTTATCAAAAACAGCGGAAATAGTGACAGCGTTCCAGAACTCACTATTATCCTTTTTAGAGCAAAGCATATCACCTTCCCAATTATCTTGTTCAAGAAGGTATTTGGAATCTAATATGCAGGGTTTGTTTTTAAACTCTTCACTATTTGGACGAAGAATATTGATCGGTTTATTAATAGTTTCAGTTGCTTTGTAGCCTGTTATACGACAAAACTTATCGTTAACATACTCAATTACGCCATGTTTATCAGTAATAACAATACTTGCACCACTATTAGTAACAGCGCTACTCAGCTTAGACATCATCTGTTCAGTTGCTTGATGTGCTTTAATGTTATTTTGAAGCTTTTTATTAAGGCGATACAAGAAGAAGCATAAACAGCCAAAAATAAGCGCGAAGCTTGTGCTAAATATTAGTCTAAAGAGTGCGGAATTTTGAGTATCAATAAATGGATCAGCAAATGCTAGGTTTGAAAAAAACAATAGTATTAATCCACTAATATATTTAATGGTTATGAGCCTGTTTATAAAACGTGCCATCGTAACCAAAGTTTTTTTCAAAATTATATTTCCAGCCAAAGAATGTAATATACAAAGCTCATAACATATCAGTTAAAGCGTTTAATCTATTGTTATATAAAAGTATATTGCAGATTTTAGAAATGGAAAATACAAGTTGGTTATAGTCTTGTAACTCGGTGGTGTGTTCAGTTACCTAAAGATTGCTTTTGGTAATGAAACATAAAGGACTTGTGAAATAAGAGTTCACAATGTCGGAATTGTTAAAGAATGAGGGAGATGCTTGGAATCTCATCTCTCTCATCATTGTAAGCGAATTAATTAGCTTTGAGCTAATTTTGTTGCTTGTTCTTGCCAAGATGAAAAGCCTTTTACTTTATTAAAAGCTTCTAATGTTTTCTTTTCTTGCGGTGTTGGTTTTGCAATTTGTGAAATTTCTTTTATTCCAGCTTCTGTTAGTTTTTTTACAGTGGCTGGGCCAACGCCATTAATGTCTGAAATTTTTGCTTTAGCTTTTGAGACGCTAGGTTTTTGCGTAACGGGCTTCTTTGCAGCTGGTTTTTTTGCTGCTGCTTTTTTAGCAGTTGGTTTTGCTTTTGCTTTTGCTTTTGCTTTTGCTTTTGGTTTTGTTTTTGGTGCAGCTTTTTTACTTGCTGCTTTAACTGTTTTTTTAGGTGCAGGTTTGGCTTGTTCAATGCCGAGCTTTTCAAGTAGTTGGGACTGTAGTTCATGAAACTCATTTAAACGTTTATCAAGCTCTGATTGAAAACGATTCATTTCTTTATCACGAAGTTTGTCTAAATCTTCCATGATTTTTTTGATAGGGTCTTGAACCTGAGATTGAAGTGTTTCTAATTGTTTGAAAGCATCACTTACCAGTTTGTTAAACTGAGAAGATGTTTTTTCAAATTCTTTATTAAATAGGCTAACGACTTTATCGAGTCCTAGTTTATCTTTTTTGCTCATTGGTAAGCTCCTGCTGGGGGTAATAAATAATGGTTAAAAAAACCACTAAAAAATATTCTAGCCTATCTAAATGAAGAAGGCAGCTTCATTGAATATTTTTTTGATATTTATCAACTCAAGATTTTTTTCTAGGTGGCAAGCCACTATGCTGAGTTTGAAAATTTCCTTTTTTAACTGAATTTTTCGTGAATGTTTTTGCGCCTTTTTTACTTAAATTTCGTGTGGCTTGCACAGGTTGGGTTGGCGGTATTAAATGTTTTTTTCCATAGCCAATTAAGTGAGATTTCCCCATAGATTTTAATGCGTCTCTTAAAAGAGGCCAATTCTCTGGATCATGATAGCGTAGGAATGCTTTGTGCAAACGACGTTGTTTGATGCCTTTGGGGATACTGACTTTTTCTGTTTTGTAGTTTAGGCGATGAAGCGGATCTCTTTCAGAGTGATACATGGCGGTAGCGCTTGCCATTGGCGATGGGTAGAAGTTTTGTACTTGGTCAGCTCTAAAACCATTTTCTTTTAACCAAAGTGCCAAGTTCAGCATATCTGTATCTTTTGTACCTGGATGAGCAGAAATAAAATAAGGAATTAGGTATTGAGGTTTTCCAGCTTCCTTAGAGAATTTATCAAACAACTCCTTAAAGCGATGATAAGTGCCCATTCCTGGTTTCATCATTTTTGAAAGTGGGCCAGATTCTGTGTGCTCTGGTGCAATCTTTAAGTACCCGCCTACATGATGTGTGACTAATTCCTTTACATACTCAGGGTCTTCGACTGCAAGATCATATCTAAGTCCTGAGGCAATTAAAATACGCTTTACACCGGGTAGGGTTCGGGCTCGTTTATATAGGTTTGTAGTAGGGGTGTGGTCAGTTACTAAATTCTTGCAAATCGATGGGTAAACACAAGATAGTCTTCTGCAGTTTTCATGAATTTCTTTCGTCTTACAATTTAGCTGGTACATGTTGGCCGTTGGGCCACCTAAATCTGAAATGGTGCCGGTAAAACCAGGCGTTATGTCGCGTATTTTTTCTATTTCTTTAATGATTGAATTTTCAGAACGGCTTTGAATAACTCTGCCTTCGTGTTCTGTTATTGAGCAGAATGTGCAGCCACCAAAACAGCCGCGCATGATGTTGACTGAAAATCGAATCATGTCATAAGCGGGTATTTTCGCATCACCATAAGATGGGTGAGGCACTCGTTGATACGCATGCTCAAATACACCGTCCAGCTCTTCGGTAGTAAGTGGGATTGGGGGCGGATTAACCCAGATGTAGCGTTTATCATGCGGTTGAACAATGACATGAGCGTTTGCAGGGTTCGTTTCTAGATGGAGTATTCTAGATGTGTGCGCGTATAAAACTGGGTCATTTGAAACTTTTTCATATGAAGGTAAAAGTAAAAAAGTATCGTTCTGTTTTGTTTTTGCATTCGCTAAAGGTAAAAAGCGAATAACTTGTTCTTCAGGTTCACTTATAACTTCTGGCTGACCCCGTGAATTCTTTTCAGCACAGTTTTGAATGTCAGTTGCTTCATCATTTGTTGCCCCATCTTCTGGGTCAAAGCTGGTATACGGATTTTGTTTAAATGGGTGATTGTGCTCATCTATTTTGAAAGAAGAGTCAATTCTTGAAACGTCTTTTTGTTTCCAATTTTGAGGTAACTCTTTTACGACGCAAGCAGTTCCACGGATATTGGTTATTTCTTTAGGATTCTCACCACGCGAAATTCGAAAGGCAAGTTCTGCAACGGCTCTTTCAGCATTGCCGTAAAGTAATATGTCCGCTTTAGAGTCTAGTAAAACGGAACGTTTGACTTTATTTGACCAATAATCATATTGTGCAATCCGTCGAAGACTTGCTTCGATACCGCCAATAATGATTGGCGTCTCTTTATAGGCTTCTCTACAGCGTTGACTATAAACGGTGACGGCTCTGTCAGGACGTTTACCACCTTCATTGTTTGGTGTATAAGCATCATCATGTCGAATTTTTAAATCTGCAGTGTAGCGGTTGATCATTGAGTCCATATTACCGGCAGATACGGCAAAAAATAAATTCGGTTTACCT
>CAXBKC010000016.1:0-18431 GCA_963975615.1 uncultured Oleiphilus sp. | reverse complement strand
AGCACTCGTTTGCATAATTTGGATTTTCTTCCTTTTTGGAAATGGCGATCTGAGCGCTTTGACCTGGCAAGTAATTCTGATTAACTCTTTAAAGGCTCTGCCTGCATTAGCCTTACTTTTATTTTCAATCTCGCAATACACCAAAGAACGAAATTTCCAAGAGGAATATGCCTTTAAGTCGGCAGTCGCACTCACAGTTAATTCCTATGCAGATCAATTACAAGATATCGCTAATAAAGATCGCCTGATTATGGATTCAGTCGAGCAGATATATAGATCACCTCTTGGGGGAAAAGACAGCAAAGCTAAAGAAGCTGCTAACTTGGTGAATACAGCCAAGTCTTTGGTTGAAGAAGTAAAAGTATTTACTCGAAAATCTTCTGAGAGCTCGAAATGAAGACGAGCATAGGTGTTGTTAAGTGGTTTGGAGGCTATAACAGCAAAAAAGATACCGAAAATAAGTTTGGTTTTCTGCAGGATATTTCGGGTGAAGATGTTTTTCTTCATGAGAATGAATGGTCTGGTGATTCTAAACCTGCTGAAGAACAGCTCGTAAGCTATACATTAGAAGAACATAAAGGAAAGTTGTCGGCCAAACAAGCTAAAAGCCTCCAATTAGACGATATTGAAACAATCACACAAGCGAATGACTTGCTACTGCATAATAGACCATCTGAGATTGCTATTGCGCTGAAAGCTAAAATAATTCAAACGTTATCAACTGAGCTAAAAAATTACTCTGCACCACAAATAAGCTTATGTACTGAACTTTTTGGATTAACAAAACTTTGCGATATGTTATCAAAAGGCCAGGATTGGGATGCAAATTACGAGTTACTTACATCTCAGGGATATATAAAGTCATTGTTCGATCTGCCTCTAGTTACACTTCCCAGTAACTATATTCTATCTAACAGCTGCGTCATCGCAGATCATCTTCAAACTATCGATTTAAAAGATGCAAAGAAACAAGTAGCAAATACCCACTCCAAATTCTCAGAAGATTTATTTCTGTTTGTGTTGGTAGCTAACATGCTTGATACCAATGAAGAAAAACAACTCCTTAAACGTGCTGATAAGTTCATAAAGTCTATCTATTTAGGCAATAATGTTTTGCCAGTATATTTGAAAACCTATATTGATACTCATATCAAACCCAAGGGTGGCATCCTTAAAGACCCTAATGTTGGGCATCTATTTTGTTATTACCAATTCAAAAAATATCTATACGCGCAAGACCTCAAATTTGTAAGTTTCTATGAAAGCACGCCATCTCTTCAGAGTAGAGTCGACACGTTTATTCTGAAGGAAATATTTGCTCTCGTGTTCGCAGGCAACACTCTTGAACAAATTTATAAACTATTTTTAGGGCAACTTTGGAGTGCAATTTCTTCCGGAAAACTCGAAATTTCTCGTGAATCGCAAGAAATCCTAGATCTTTTTCCAGCCTGTAGTGCCATGCCGAGAGGGCTTTCTTGCGAAGCGATTTACTGGAAGAAACAGGACGTATATTTGTGCCGAGGCAGCCAATGCAATACGCCAATGGTTAAACCGAACAGTGCAAAAAGCTACCTAGACTTTACTATTTATGATTGGTTTGATCACTACGGCATTAATTATCTAGATGATGGTCATCCTTCAAATAGAGACTTCCCAATTAAACTGGCTGGTTATTTAAATCGATTACGAGAAATCTACGATGTTATTCATTGTCGTTGTTGTGAGTCTCTAATGCTGCCTGACCTTAAATACGCACGTGTTGAATATACCGCAATTGAGAATGGCCAATTTGTTAAGAAAGATATGGCACCTGCTTATAGACTTACGGTGTTTAAATGCCCTAATGGTCAATGTGCTGAGCATGATGTTGGTCACTATATTAACCATTGCTTGGGGTTTGACTGCTATAAGTTAATTGACGACAGGGACTGTAAAGCAAAGTGTGATGCGGGGCTGTATATCTGCAAAGGTTGTGGGAGTTGTTGCACTGAGCATGGGAAAAACTATCCAGTAGGGCTTTGTCCTGATTGTGGTTCGCCCTTGAAACTTTATGAATCCAAGCAATACGACTCATATACTAGAAAACATAAACGTTTTGTTGAATGCAGCCAATCTGGGTGTGGCTTTCAGATTCTACCAGTCGATTTAACTAAGCGTTTTTATTTAGATAGCTGTGTTCCTGTGATCAGCAGTAATAGAGATATTCCTGAAAAAGAAAATGAAATTGACTTCGATAATATGGATCTGTCCTGGTTGGTTTAGTTATGAATTTCAAACGTATCTTTAAATTTTTTGACGAAGCTATCGCAGCCCTTTTTAAGGAAGTAGTTTAATGCATCCTGTGCGACATAAGAACGAGATCGAAACAGCTCAAGTGGGGATTTGTAGGGAGAATCTAATCAAAGTTCTACCTTGGCTGATATTAGTCTCGTGCTCTTTTTTCCTTATCAAATATGTTGAGGTCTCATCATTTATGGTTTTTGGATTTGACCTTGAACCTAAGTATTTAGTGAATTTATCTTTTGTCGTAACATGCATCGGACTAATCGTTCGTGGGTATGCTTATTTTTTAGAAAAAAATAAATTGAATGAATATCGAAATATGAATGATCGTATTCTCCAAACTAAGCGGTCTTGTTATATTTCAGATGTACAGAATTTTATTAACGAGGTCGAGAATCAGTATTACGTTAATCAACTAGTTAAGACACTTGTAGAGCTAAATCTACCGGATTTAAAAAACTATTTGTTTAAGCTTCGAAAGCAGGATTTCAAAATAAAACTACAGAAAGAATTTAATTCTTTTGAGAAAAATTGCGATAAACAAATAGCTGCAATTAAAAGTGAATCTCCTTTAGTAAAAGCCAAAAACAGTATAGAAACGTCATTAGAATACCTTGAGCAACGTCGGGATGAAATAAAGCGCAACTGGCAGATTGCGTATAAAAATTTCTCGTGGTGGAACAAATTAAAGTATGGCGAAGAAGCAGATCTAAGCGAAATGAATAAGGTGATCGCTAAGCTTCAATATCTTGATCAAGAACTGGCTCGCGAACATAAAGAAGACTTCAAAAAGCTTGATGCTCACTTACAAAAATTAAAATCTAGAGCTGTTTACAGAGTAACAAAAACACGTGATAAATTAGAAATATTAATCGATCAAAATAAAAAAGAAGATTTACACTACTCGGACTTACTAAAAAAAGCATATTGGTTTTCGGCTTTTTCAATACCTATTTCAATATGGGGGGATGTAAGTGCAGCTGGAAATGTTTATGGGGCATTAAGACAAGTTAACGGAAATTTTGCTGATATGTCGAACACCGAAATTTGGTGGGAGACACTTTTCATGCCTTCTGAAAGTCTTGTCGGACTTGCCTCATTAACTAAAGGCGCTTATTTCGAACAACTTGTAGCTTCTGACACCGGCGGCCAACTTCACGAATATTTTAATCATCCCGATACAGATATCGTTATAGATGGCGTTGCTTACCAAATTAAAGCGACAGGTAGCGTTGGGTATATCAATACCGTAGATGAAGATATTGCAGTTATTTCTACTTCGGAAGTTGCCCTGAGCACTGGGTCAATTGATTCGGGTTACAGTGATGAAGATCTAACAAATGCAGTAGACCTTGCTTTGGGTGGAACAGTTGTTGATGTAGGTGATACAGGTGCAGATGCAATTTTAACCGGGCTTGGTGGCTTAGGTTTTTTTGCTACTATCGAAGGCATTAACCACGCGTCTAAAAAATATGAAAATGGTGGTGATGCGGTAGAGTCAATGTTTGAAGGTGCGGGGGTTGCTATTGAAGGAACCGCTCGTGCGCTAGTAGGCACTGCAGAGATGGGTTATAAAGTGCTCACATCTAGACCAAGCAGGTTTGTTGGTCGAACATTGTTAAGTGGGCTAAAAAAACTAGATGATAAGTTGATGAGTGAATCCACTAAAAAATAGAACGAGTAAAATTGCTTACTAAGCATGCAATTTAATTCAGCATATAAAAGTTATTTGTGCTTTAGGAAAATAAATGAATTTAGATCAATTAAACCAGGGTTTAGAACAAGCGTTCTTTGCTGAAAATCATCGCATTGTTTTTTGGTTCGACCCTGACCAAAGCTTTGAGCAAGACCTCGATTCATTGAGTTTATCCGATGTTCATATCGTGAATATGAAATCAGTTTCTTCTTTAGGCATGAAGTTAAAACTTGAAGTGAATGATACGCAAGGTAAATACCTTCTTTACTTTCCTAGCAGTGAGCCCGAACCAAAAAAAGATTGGCTGTTAGATATTAAGCTGTATTCACGTAGTTTTTATGCAGATCGTTTCTCGATTATTTTCAATGAACTGGGTCTTCATCAGCAGAGTTTAAGGGAGCATTTAGCAAATCGAGCTAAGTTTCTGGCCAGTAAAACACGTTTAAATGGTTTTAAAAAATGGGTTAAACCAGATTTCAATAAGCATGAATTAGACTTGGCGATGATTGCGACCTTAGTAAAAGCAGAAAATTGTGATGTTCCACATATTGTATTCGCCCTAGCTGAGCAGGCTGTTGAAAGTGATTTGGGTTTGGAAGACGTTCATCCTGGTATTGAAGAGCTTGAAAAGTTCGACCTTATACCTGCATTACTAATCGCTTTAAAAGAAGAGGTCGGTTATCAAGCTTCTCATGAAGAGTTAGAAGGTGAAGCTAATTTTAAGTTTGGTCATTTTCTAGTAAGGCTGCTAACAACTGGATTTTGTGAAAGTATTTCTGATATCCCACCTTGGGCGCAAAACTTAGCCTTATCGTCCGGTAGCGCTAAAGCGACTTCTCGCGCATTGCTTTCTCGCTGGCGCGATAGCTCTCGCTATTACAAGTCATTTGATAAAATATCTTCTTGGGTAGCAGATGCATTAAGAGTATCTGACAAGATCAAAGATATTGACCTTAATATGCTTGTGGAAGTGGCAACATTTGAAGCTGTCGAACGACAGATTATTGTTGAAATTGCCCTGGCCATACCCGAAGCTGACAAGAAATACCTTATTGTGTTATCCGACATCATTTCTAATCGTCTCGATAATTATTGGGCCTCTCGTCATAAAGATGATGATATCCGTCGAAAATATCGTCTTATTTATACAGCGCTGTCTTCATCATTAGATTTATTTTCTTTACGTCATGATCATAGTTCAGGTTTTCATTATTCTAGTGCGCATGATTTATATAAAGCCTACGAAGTAGACCTATATCGTTTTGATAAAGCTTATCGTCATTATTTTGAAGCATCGGGCCGTGCCCATGTTGAAATTCTAAAAAAATTAGACGAAGCCGTTGAGCAGTGTTATTCAAATTGGTATATCGATAATCTTGCCATAAATTGGGGAGATAAAGTGGCTTCAGAGTCGCTACTTTCCAATTGGCATATTCAGGGTATTGAGAATCAACAGAGTTTTTATAATCAGCATATTCAAAAAATATTTTCTAAATCCAAACAAACTCGTGTCGTTGTTATTATCAGCGATGCCTTCCGCTATGAAGCCGCTGCAGAATTGACCGATAGGATTAATGAAAAACGCTACAGTGAGGCAAAACTAAGCTCACAATTAGGTGTTGTCCCCAGTTATACGACACTAGGTATGGCTTCGTTACTTCCACATAAAACCTTAGAGTATCGAGAAGGTGTGAGTGATGATGTGTTTGTCGATGGTCAGTCAAGTAAAGGCACTATTGCTAGAAACAAAATTCTCTCTGCTTATGGTGGTATTGCCATTACGGCAGAAGAAATGAAACGTTGGTCTCGCGATGAAGGCCGTGATGCTTTACGAGACCAGCAATTAGTTTATGTTTATCACAACGTAGTGGATGCACGTGGAGATACCGCTTCAACTGAGTCTGAAACCTTTCAAGCCGTAGAGCATGCTATAGAAGAGTTGACTGAGTTGACGCGTAAAATTCTAATGCATTTCAATACTTCAACTGTGCTTGTGACGGCTGATCATGGTTTCTTATTCCAACAAGGAAAACTAGCTAGCTCAGATAGAACTTCATTAGCTGAAAAACCTACCAATGCGCTTAAAAGCAAAAAGCGCTATGTGGTCGGATTTGATTTACCCGAACCTAAAGATGCTTTATCCGGATCTACCAAAGAAACTGCTGGTACGGTATCGGATACTCGTTTTTGGGTTCCTAAAGGTGCCAACCGTTTCCATTTTGTAGGTGGGGCTCGTTTTGTTCATGGCGGTGTAATGCCTCAAGAAATTGTGGTGCCCGTTGTGACTGTAAAACAATTACGTGGTCAAAAAGCAGAGAAGCGAACTAAACGAAAAGTGGGCGTTATTTCAGCCAAGTCGTCTTTAAAAATGGTCAACAACATTCAGAAATTTGATTTGATGCAAACAGAGGCGGTAAGTGATCAAGTTTTGGCGGTAACTGTTACAGCAGCAATTTATGATGAAGAAAAGCTTGTATCCAGTGAAGAGCTAGTGACATTTGATTGTTCGAGTGATTCTGTTTCTGAAAGGGTAAAACAGATAAAGCTCTCTTTATCGGGTACCGATTTTGACCGAAAGAAAGATTACTTTCTTATACTAAAAGACAAAGACCTCAATACAGAAATTGAACGCTATAAAGTTTCTATAGATTTGGCTTTTACCGATGATTTCTTTTAAGGCTTAGTAGATATGAATATCGACAATGATAAAGATTTAGACCAGTTATTGAACGAACATTTTGCAGGACGTGTTGTTCGTAAAGATTTAACTAAGTTAATAAAAGAAGGCGCTAATGTCCCTGTGTATGTACTTGAGTATTTGTTGGGTATGTACTGTGCATCCGATGATGCGGACGTTATTGAACAGGGTTTGAATAATGTTAAAACTGTTCTGGTTGAGAATTATGTTCGCCCCGATGAAGCTGAAAAAGTTAAATCATTAGTTAAAGAACGCGGAACATTTAAGGTTATCGATCGTGTCACCGTTAGATTAAATGAGAAAAAAGATAAATATGAAGCCTCTTTTAGTAATTTGGGTATAAAAGATGCTGAAATTTCTTCGGGGATCGTTAAAGAATTTGAAAAATTACTGGTTGGTGGGATTTGGGTTATAGCGACTTTAAGTTATTACCATGAAGAAGGGCAGTCGGGTTCACCGTTTGGTGTAACGCTATTAAAACCGATTCAAATGCCCAACATGAATATGGATGAGCTATTTACAGGTCGTGCCGCCTTAACAACAGAGCAATGGCGAGAAACATTGATTCGTTCAATCGGTATGGAGCCTTCCACATTAGGTGCAGACGTTCAGTGGCACCTATTAGCTCGCATGATTCCCTTTGTTGAGAATAACTATAATGTTTGTGAGCTTGGCCCACGCGGCACAGGCAAAAGCCATATCTACAAAGAATGTTCTCCGAATAGTATTTTAGTTTCTGGTGGTCAAACAACGGTAGCGAACTTGTTTTATAACATGAGTTCACGTCGTATTGGTTTGGTTGGCCTCTGGGATGTTGTTGCCTTTGATGAAGTCGCTGGTATTTCATTTAAAGATAAAGATGGTGTTCAGATCATGAAAGATTTCATGGCTTCAGGATCTTTCGCCAGAGGCAGAGAACAAATGGAAGCGTCTGCTTCTATGGTGTTTGTGGGTAACATTAACCAGAGTGTGGAATCTTTAGTTAAAACCAGTCATCTACTAGCTCCATTCCCAGAAGCAATGATCGATTCAGCATTTTTTGATCGTTTTCATGCTTATATTCCTGGTTGGGAAATACCCAAAATGCGCCCTGAGTACTTCACAGATAAGTATGGTTTGATCGTTGATTACTTAGCTGAATTTTATCGCGAGATGCGTAAAAGAAGTTTTTCGGATGCGATAGATAAATACTTCAAACTTGGCAATAACTTAAATCAACGGGACGTTATAGGTGTTCGAAAGACAGTTTCAGGTCTTATTAAGTTACTTTATCCGCACGGTAAATTTGGAAAAGAAGATGTTCGTGAATGTTTAGAATATGCCTTACAAGTTCGAAGACGAGTAAAAGAACAACTTAAGAAAATTGGTGGCATGGAGTTCTACGATGTTCATTTCAGTTACATTGATAATGAAAGCCTAGAAGAGCATTTTGTCTCAGTTAAAGAGCAAGGTGGTGGCGGCCTTATTCCTGAAGGACCCAGTAAACCTGGTGTTTTGCATACAATCGGATTGAGTAATAAAGGAATGCCAGGCCTGTATCGATTAGAGCTTCAGGTAACTAAAGGATCTGGAAAACTTGCGATGTCTGGCTTATGGAATTCGAGTGCAGCAAAAGAGCAGGTCAAAATTGCGTTTGATTTCTTCAAAGCCAACGCTTCTCGTATTAGCGCAGGGACAAAGGTCGGAGAGCATGACTTCCATATTCATGCAGTTGAACTTCAAAACACTGGTCCATTTACTCATCTAGCATTAGCCAGCCTAGTTGCCTTTTCATCAGGTTTGCTTGACAGGCCTGTGCAAAACCAAATGGTCGTGATGGGTGATATGAGCCTAGGTGGAAGCGTAACTCCCGTTCAGAGCATAGCTGAATGTCTTCAAGTCGCCTTTGATGCAGGTGCTAAAAAGGTATCGTTGCCGATGAGTAGTGCAGTCGATATACCGACTATACCTGCAGAACTGTTTACTAAGTTCCAAGTCAGCTTTTACGCAGATCCTGTGGATGCAGTATTTAAGGCGCTTGGGGTTGATTGATCTCTATTTTTTTCAATGAGTAGCTCATCGTTCCCAATACTTTAAGGAATAACTAAATGGCCTGACGAATGACCACAGTAGATTTTTGTCTGACGCTAGAAAGGTATATGGAAGCACTTATGATTATTCTGTGACGTCAAACATTGACAACAAAATCACATTACCGATGTTAATACAAAAACTTGCTAATCCGAAAAAAAACATTTAACTTGTCGTTATGGATAAAAATAACAAGTTGAAAAAGTACAAGATTGATGAGCCCAAGTATCAAAAGTTTTTTGAGGCTTTGGGAGAGACTAGTAACGAAAAAATCCAACTTTTTTATTTACTATCATTAGAAACAGGCTTAAGAGTTAATGAGATTTTGGCTCTTAAATATGCTGATATTGATGAAAACACAATCAAATTATCTTTGACTTCATCAAGACAAAGAAAATTTGAAATAGGAATAAATGCTTTGGTATTAGATGCGATTAAAAAGGAAAACCTTCTAAATCCTACGGATTATTACATATTTCAAAGTAATAAAAGTAATAATGTTGCCAACAAACCTGCAAAGCATCTTTCACGACAAGCAATAAATTTCGCTTTTAAAAAAGCGAGTGAAATCACCGGTTATTCAATAACACCAAGCAAGCTACGGACAATTTATATCAAAAAGTTTTTTGAGTCTATTAACAAGCAAGCTGGTCATATTTTTGATGAAAAAACATTGAAGAAATTAGCATCAAAATAAATAGAAATCTGCGTGTGATAAAACACATAAGGGCGATTTTACATTATGGGGATTATAAATTCTGAGTTTAGAGATAAGTTACAATCCCTCACTCCTGAGCACCTTTTTGAGGCTCAGATAAGATCTCTTGAAAATAATTCAAGGCGAAAAAATGCAATATTTGAGTTTTACGAATATGCACATAAAAATATGGAAACATGGTATGAAGATGGACCTTCCATAAATGATGCATTACTCCAATATAAAGATAACCTAGCAAAATTAAAATCTATACGCACAGCTTATAGCGACTATTCTAAAGTAAAAATACAGTTTGCTACATTTAAAAGAGCAGGCTTAATCCCCAAAAAGACAATAATTCCTTTAAATTTTGCTTCCAAAAAAGTTAGAAACTCAAATCGATTAACCAGCCCTCTGTTAGCTAGCACTAACCCAATGTCTCTATCATCTATTGAAAGTACAGAAGATCAGTACCTTGAGGCTCTAGAGCTTGAACTTCGGCAAAATTTAGAACTGCTTAATTCTCACTCTAAGCAAATAATATATAGTCATTACAGTAAATTTTTATCATTAAATGAATTACTGTCTAGCAGTGATATTGATGATATAGAGGAAGATGGAGATCATTTAGATCCTAATCGCTTGACTAAAAATAGACAAAAATTAAGCTATTTCTCAAAAAGTCATCCTAATGGTTTAGCAAATTGCGTAGCGTATCTCTATCAATACAAAAATCGCGTATACGAAAAGAAATCATTTTCGGGGAGTCATCATTTTTATACCCATGGAATTGATAATGTACTTTGTTATTTGGGGTTATCGCCTGAACTAATCGTTGCGATGTTGAGTGTAATAATTGATGAAATTGGAATAAATATAACACCCTTGCTAAATCAGAAGGTTAACACTACCCAGCACAATGAATTTATCAAAATTAACCCTCTCGGCTTTATTGTTATTAATACATTGAAAAAAAGAGCCAAAAGAGTGCAGTCAAGAAAGCTAGAATCTACTTGGGTTGAGAACCTACCTAAAGTTGAAGATTTGTGCGCAAAAAATATTAACGCTGAGTTTGCAATAAAGTTTGCTCTTTTAGTTAATGAGTATTTTATTGAACTTAGTGGGGATAATCATTTATTTTTGACAATTGGTAACGGTAAAGGCGGTAAAGGAATCAGGCAATTATCTGAGTGGACCGTTAAATCAACCATTAAAAAGTTTGCAAGTGCGATATCAGAAAAATTTCAAGAGTTATCACTCACAATGACCGCTATTAGAGCATCAAAAGGTGTTTTGATTTGGCTTGAAAATGATGGTGACTCTGTCAAAGCGGCTAGGTATTTAGGGAATGCAATACAAACAACAATTGATAACTATATCCCTAAAGAATTACAGGAATTGAAGCATAGAAAAAGAATTAGAAAATTTCAAAGTCTATTAAGTGTATTTAATGCATTATCAAGTGAAAATCCTCACGAATACTTAGGTGTTGAAGCTGAAGAATATAAAAAAATACTGGAGGGCTTTTTATTAGACGATGACATGGATGGTTTAATTATTGATGGTTTTATAAGTAAAGGGAAAAGTAAAAATGAAGAAATTATTTTTAGGATAAGCCAAGCGTCATTAATAAATTTAATTAATGCTGCGAGAGAGCACCTTGATAAAAATATTCAAGAAAAGTGTAAAGCAATAGTTGAACTCATAGGCACCAACGGTTCAAGAAAAATGAAAAGAATGCTATTTCAAGCTAATAAAGATGCTAAATTAAATGTTAAAAATAGCAAATAAACAATTAATACCTGAAACAGAGGGGCAAGCAGTTTCTAGCCAAAACAAGCCCGCTTGGATTATTGAAGAAAATGAAAAATTTTGGCTTGTGCCCAAAGCAGGCTTGTCAGCCAAATTTAATCATAAAAATAAAACCTGGAACAATGTTGTAAAAGTGTCTTTTAACTTTCCTGTTTGTGATAACGGACATCTAATTGATGTGGAATGGGCTTTTTTGAAACAAGAAATCGAGGCAAGTTGTAAATTTCTAATTCAACATGGGCATATAGTTAAATATCAGTATCTTGAGGGCTATATCAGGGCTATTTGTGACTTCCTTTATTACCTGAATGAAAAACTTGGAAGAAGCAATTCAAAAAAACTAATCCTATCTTTTTCTCAAATTACTCTTGAGGACGTTTTAGCGTATATTGAGTTCTTAACGCAAGATGAGTCATTAGTTGAATTTTTAGTCGATCTTGTTATTCGTAAGCAGGATAAGTATGTCCGTTTAGGGGTGCTAGATAGTAAGTTATTGCAAATAGATCAAAAAATTTCTAACAGCTTGTTTAAGAAAATTAAAACTCAGTTAACACATCGAATTAAATCAGAGTTAGGGCATTTATCTAAACGTGAAGCTGCACGAGAATACCCAAACGCCTTAAAAAATAAACTTGATAGAGAACCACAAGATATAGGTAAAATAAGTGAAACCAAACTATCTTCAGTTAAAACCCATTTAAATTATCTGTATTCCTCTAATGTGGTATTAAAAGAACCCTTTCATGTTGATGTGAGGTCCGATTTAAACTTCACAGATTCATTGGAAGTATTAAATAAAAGGAGTACATCACTAATACCACTACAAACTTTTAGCTATATTTTTAGCAAAGTCACTTGGTTCCATAATGACATAGCTCCTTATCTTTTTACTTATGTTCAAGATTATGTTGATGAATTCATAAAACTTACGTCTCATCTAGCTGAATCAACAATGAAAAAGAACGGGAAGCAATATTACGACCTATGCTTCAAAAAAGTAACCATGCCTGAACAACTTAGGTGTTTAAATATTAAACAGTTCCAAGAAACTCAAACGAACCTAAGAAAAAATACAGATAACAGTTATTATCGAGATCACTTATCCATACTCGATATAACAAGGCTTTATGGGATTTCAACCTTTCTTCTTATAATTATTTATACTGGAATTAGAGATTCGGCTACAAGAATGTTAAGTCGTGATTGTCTTCGGGTAAGTATTGTTGATGAGTTGTGGGATATTTGTTTTAAGAAATTAAAAGATACGGACTGCAACGAATGGTTTGATGAGCTCAGGCCAATTCCCGAATTTCTTTATTCTGCTATAGAAGAATTTTCTTTTTTTATTGATGAAATTGAAAGGTGTTTTGACCTTAATGTAGAAGAGGAATACTTGTTTCCAGGTTTTTTAAGCCCGTCTTCAATGTCTGAGGAACCTATTTCTTACAATGTTTTCATTAAATGGCTAGATATTTTTTCTGATTGGGTTGAGGTTCCTATCACTGATGACCTAAAACGTTGGTATCTTAGACCCCATCAAATAAGAAGAACATTTGCTGTTCTATTTTTTAACAGTTTTAACAAACGTTTAATCGAAAGCTTGAGCTGGATGATGGGACATGATGACCTTGAAACCACACTAAGTTATGCACAAAGTGATAATGATCAGGATTGGCAATTAGAAGCCAAGCTTTTCTTACAGCAACTTGCCACTTCAAATGACCAGTACTTGGTTGAAATGAGTGACGAGCTTACTCTTTTTGTAAAAAAAATCCGTCAACAAAATTCTGATGTAGAAATAAAATTGATAAGCGAGGATTTTGATCTACATATTGAAAAATTCTTAAGTGGAAGAAAATTGAGCTGGCAAGTTGTGAACAAAGAAAAGCTTTTCATGTATGTTGCGGGAGTTGAAGAGTAAATGGCAGGGAGATACAAGAAAGGTGAAACTTCACCTCAAAAAAGAATAGAACAAGCTTTTAAAACGTCATGTTTAGAGAATAAATATGGATACTTGCACCTTAATTATCTTCGAAATTTAAAAAGGAATAAATTGAGTCTTGATAATATTCTCAATTGGGAAGAAGCTGATAATGATATTCATCGTGTTAGTTATGGCACTTTGAAAAAACATCCAAAATTAATGAGTGAGTTGGAAACAGCCCTGGCTGAATATAATGCTGAAATCTATGAGCCAAAATCACCTGAAAAGCAAGGAAGGCGAAAGAGCAAGTCTTCTGCAACTGGAATGTCCAAAATTGAACTTAAAGACAAAGTTAAAGCAGTCGCAAAGGAAAATCAGATGCTGCTCAATAATTGCATTACTATTTATCGTATGTATAGGGATTTAAAAAACACTATATCGGAAGCTGAACAGAGCGAGGTCCATTATCAAAGGATATTAAAGCGCCATGCAAAAGACCTTAAGCGCTTTAAGCTGCAATTGGTCGTTGAAAACGAGAGTGAGTAAATGCTGATAACAGCAAAAAATGTACAACTATCAGGACTTGTAGCAGCATTTTCAGATACATCTAAGTACCCGTTATTTTTTTATGAAACTGGTAATTTTTGTTGGGAGCTAAATGATTACATCTACCATATTTCAGGAGGAAAGCGTAATCAATATGGGGTTAAGCCTAGTGTTTCAACGGTTTGCCAAAAAGCTGAACGGTTAAATCTTTTTTTAGAGTATATTGAGTTGAAAAAAAAGTCGTTCTTTGACGTGGATGACGAAATATTATCAGAATATAAAAAACATATTACATTAAGGGGAAATAAAGAAAAAAGAGACTCAACAATAACTAGGCATATTCGAGATATTCTTGGCTTTATTGAATTTCTTCAATATCAAAATAAGGATCTATTTCTTTTCACAGTTTCTGACGAGCAAGTAAGCAATGTTGACTCTGAAGCTTTTCGATATCAAATCCACGCCATACAAAAGTATAACTTCCATTCGAAAAAGACATATTTAAGTCATGAATGTATTGAGAGCTTAAGTGATTTCAAAATCGAAATAGATTATATCAAAGATTATGAAATCGATATGTGGTTAGAAGCAATCAATGACGTTACTGATAATCAGTATATTATTGATAGGTGGTGCTTTTTGACCACTTTGTTGGAGTATACCGGCTCTAGAATCTCTGAAATTTATGATATTAAGATGGCTGACATTATTGCTTCATATGAGAAAAATATTCCACTTAAAGTACCTGTGGGCAAAAAAGGAACTAAGGGGTATGGCCAACATAGGCACATTCATATCCCGTCTACAGAGTTAAGCGAGCTATATGAATTTGTTATTCAAACAAAAAATAAGGTAGCTGAGTTTGGTATTGAACTGCATGAATGTTTATTTGTTGATACTGATACGGGTAAACCCTTGTCAGAAAGTTACTTCAACAGGCTTTTTGAGTTAGTCATACCTAAAGGTAAGTATAAGGATAAATTAAGGAAGTTGGGTTTTCATTCTTTTCGACATAGGTATTTTACTAAAAAAATGTTCGATTTACTGCAAGCAAATAATGGTCGAAAGCCAAATTTAAAGGAAGCAGCAGATGAACTTCTACTTGACTCACTTCATGCAAGCATTAATTCGCTTGCAACATATATCCACCTAGCTGAAGATTTTGATAGGCCATCCTTACGTGAAGAAGGTCAATCACGAAAAGAGTTTCGTAAAGAACAAAGTTTGGTTTGGAAGATCAAAAATATACTCAACCAAGTTGACGCTACTGAAATTTGTGATGAAGATGCCATTGAAATCTTAAGACAGCTAGTCTCATAATATTTATTTTCCTAAGTAAAATCTTTCATATAGAAGAACTTGTTATTCGTTTCCTGACATACCTAATAACAGGTGTTCTCATAATTCTTATCAGAATGAATTAAAGTGCAATATAACATTCGCTAGCGGCACGTTTGATGTCGCAGGCGCTTAGAAAAATTACGGGTAATATCAAAAATGCTAATTGCCTAGTGATTTTCATTAACCAAATTCGTATGAAAATTGGTGTGATGTTTGGCAACCCTGAGACAACAACAGGCGGTAATGCGCTTAAGTTTTATGCCAGTGTGCGTTTAGACATACGACGTACCGGTGCTGTAAAGCAAGGTGATGAAGTAATTGGGAATGAGACGCGTGTAAAAGTTGTTAAAAATAAAGTTGCACCTCCTTTCAAACAGGCAGAGTTCCAGATTTTATATGGCTCAGGTATCTATCATATGGGCGAGATCATAGAGTTAGGTGTAAAAGATGGGATCGTTGATAAAGCAGGTGCTTGGTATAGCTACAACGGTGAAAAAATTGGCCAAGGTAAAGCAAATGCTGCAAATTTTTTGTCTGAGCATCCTGAAAAAGCCGAAGAAATAGAGAAGTTAATTCGAGATAAATATATGCCTAAACCTACGGCTAAAAATCAAGACGCATCTCCTGAATTAGAGCTTGAGGTTTAAGAATTTTGTCCTAAGCTGATAATTCTGCTTTTTATACAGATTTATCAATTTATAAAAGTTGCTGCTGGCGGTGTTTGTTTATGGAAAAACAAACACCGCCTTTTTTATGGCTAGCTTTTAGCTTTTAGGCATTAAGAGTTTAAGCAGACTATTAACTTCGTTAATTTTTTCATCGACAGTTTTACTCTCAAGCTCAAACTTAAGTTTAGTGGCACCTTCTAGTTTATATTTAAGCGGGTTTTGTTGTACAAGCTGAACGATGACTAGAGGGTCTACTTTTGTCGACTTAGTAAATTCAATTCTTCCAGAAGTTTCACCCGCATCAATTTTCACAATACCAATTTTTTCTGCTACAAGTTTAAGCTCAGTCTGTCGGAATAAGTTTTTAACAGCATCTGGCAACAAACCAAAACGATCTATCATTTCAACTTGTATATCCTTTAGCTCTGAAGCTTTTTTAGCATTTGCGATACGCTTATATAAAACTAAGCGCATATGCACATCAGGCAGGTAGTCGTCAGGGATAAGAGCAGGGATTCTTAAATTAATTTCTGCGCCATGGAAGTTAGTATTTAGATCTAGCTCTTTACCTTCTTTTAAGGATTGTACCGCTTGCTCTAGCAGTTCCATATAAAGGGTAAAACCAATATTCTGAATTTGACCGCTTTGTTCTTCACCTAATAGCTCACCTGCACCACGGATTTCCAAATCGTGGGTGGCTAATAAGAAACCTGCGCCTAAATCCTGCGAGGCGACAATAGCTTCAAGCCTTTTTTCTGAATCGCCTGTTAGCTTTTTAGATGGGGGCGTCATTAAATAAGCATAAGCTTGATGATGAGATCTCCCAACTCTTCCGCGTAGTTGATGTAACTGTGCAAGACCAAACTTGTCAGCGCGATCAATCATGATGGTATTGGCATTAGGTATATCGATACCTGTTTCAATAATAGTGCTACAGACTAAGACGTTATATCGTTGATGATAAAAATCAGACATGGCTGATTCAAGCTCACGCTCACGCATTTGACCGTGTGCGACAGTAACTCTGGCTTCGGGCACTAATTTCTGTAGAAATTCGGCTTCTTTTTGAATATTCTTAACGTCATTGAACAAATAGTAAACTTGTCCACCTCTTAATAGTTCACGCAGTAGAGATTCTTTTATTAAGGCATCTTCGCGTTCACGTACAAACGTTTTAACCGATAAGCGTTTAGCTGGAGGCGTAGCAATAATTGACAAGTCCCGAATTCCGCCCATTGCCATATTTAAAGTTCTTGGAATTGGTGTTGCAGTCAGGTTCAGTATGTCTATATCTGCACGTAAGGCTTTTATCTTCTCTTTTTGCTGAACCCCAAAACGATGCTCTTCGTCAATAATGAGTAGACCTAAATCTTTAAATTTAACATCACCCTGAATAAGCTTATGCGTTCCGATAATAATATCGGATTTCCCCTCTGAAATATTCTTCATGGCTTCGGTTTGTTCTTTGGCAGAATTAAATCGCGATAATACTTCGACTTTTACCGCCGTTCCTGCAAACCTATCCTGAAAGGATTCGTAATGCTGCTGGGCGAGCAGGGTAGTCGGAACAAGCACCGCAACTTGTTTACCAGAATAGGTCGCGATAAATGCAGCACGCATAGCGACTTCAGTTTTACCAAAACCTACATCGCCACATACTAAGCGATCCATTGGCTGAGTTCGTGTTAAGTCGTGTTTAACTGCTTCTATTGCGTTGAGTTGGTCTGGGGTTTCCTCAAATGGGAACTTCGCACAAAATGCACGATAAGCCTCGCCAGGGTTATCGTGCTTAAAACCCTTTCTTGCTTCGCGCTTCGCGTATATTTCCAATAGCTCTGCGGCTGTATCTCGAATTTTTTCCAAGGCTTTATTTTTAGCCACGCTCCATTTTTCTGTCCCTAAGCGGTGCAGAGGCGCAAGCGATTCGTCAGTACCACTATATCTCGAGATTAAATGTAAGGAAGAAACAGGCACATATAACTTGGCCTCGTTGGCGTACTCAAGCATTAAGAACTCATCAACTTGATCAGCGACTTTTATTGTCTCTAGGCCACGATAACGACCCACGCCGTGATCAAGGTGAACGACTGGCGCACCAATAGAAAGTTCGGTCAAATTCTTAACGACATTCTCTGCAATATCGTTACTTTTCTTACGCCTTCTTTTTTGAATAACACGCTGGCCGAAAAGTTCTGTTTCAGAAATAATTTGAAGCTGCGTTAGATTATCTATAAATCCATGATTAATTTTACCAACAGTAAGTAGCGGTTTTGATAACTTACTTTGTTGAAGTATTTCAGTGATTTGCTCCCAGGTTTCGACTCTTTGTACATCGAGTTTGTATTTTGCGAACAGTTCACCCAAGACTTCTTGACGGCCGTTTGATTCAGCCACAATTAAGGTGGTGCCATCAAATATATCAATAGCTGTTTTTAATTTACCAGTTGGGTCGCTTGATGAGTCATCAATAGATATATCGGTTAAATTGTCTAACTGAAGGTTAAGCCTTCCTGCAGACTCTTCTTGTTTCTGTTTGCTTAAACTAATACGTGGGTAAGCTTTGAGTAATCCAAAGAGTTCGTCTGTTGCTAAAAATAACTCATTAGGCGGCAAAATAGGCCGTTGGATATCGTGACGACGTTCTTCATATCGGTGCTGAATGTCATTCCATATATGGGTGATGGAATCACTCAGCT
>CAXBKC010000015.1:0-18782 GCA_963975615.1 uncultured Oleiphilus sp. | reverse complement strand
TTAATAGAGTTTGTTAAGTGTTCAGCTAACTCAGAATGCACACTTTCGATACGCTTAATGCTACTACGAATTCGTGCAGAAATTGCTTTCCGTGCTTTTTCATCGTCACTAGTAAATGTACGTTGCCGGCCAGACATGCCCAAAGCCTTAGTCAATTCATTTTGTATGGCGTCTCTTTCATTTTCGAGTTCGGCATATCGTGTTTCATTTTTACACTGGATTGCCTGCTGCTGCGACTCTTCCAATTTCACTAATCTTTGTCGGTAAGCTTTTAGAGCTTGGCTATCTAAAATCTCCGTTTCTTGGGTGTCGGCTTGTGTATCTTTGTTTTCTCCAGACGCCAGAAAGCGAGCATGGATTTCTTTCTCTGGGTTGGCAATTAACTGGGCGATATCACGCAAGCCCATGGAGTCCTTTAAATGCACTGTTTTGTGGGCGTAGCTTAATACCCAGACATCACCAATTTGTAGAAATTGCTTATGGCCACTTTGTGTTTGTGAGTGCTCTTGTTCAAGCGTAAATGCCAAGATTTCATTTACAAATTGATCGGATTCCACGCCAACCCATGGCAGGTGCGCCTTGCCTTCGATGCTTTTGAATTCTGCATTGGGAATCATTGTTGCCAAGCGCTTTCCTGCTTCAATAGTAATTGTGTGATCTTTACTTCGATGGAGTACCAGAGCGGGTTTTATAAGATTCTTAGCTGCTTCGACAGCATTCATATCAAAGGTGAGCTGTAGTAAATTATGTGCCATCGTTGAAGAGGCCGAGGCTTTATGACTGTTACCCAGTAGCTTGCGTTGTTCTGAGGGCATGTCAGGGTCAAAAAGATCAACAATCATTTTTGAGCCCATCCCCCAGTTTGCCAAAACCATAGAGCACATGGCTTGTTTGACGTTCTTATTTGCGATATCACAGCCATCAACAAATGAGTTAATCAGTACAAGCTTTTCAACACTATGCGGGTTTCTTTGTGTATAAATGGTTGCGACCGGCCCACCACACGATATGCCTAATAGTGAAAAACATTCTACTTTAATATGCTGAATGAGATCTGAGAGAATGAGGACTTCACCCTCAATATCGAAGCTATCTCTTTGGCGATCACTCAAACCAACACCAGGGCGGTCGTAGCGTACAACGGTGTGAGATTTGCCAAGAGCTTCAAAGAAGTGGCGAAAGTTTTGATTTTGCCAGTCTAGTTCAAGGTGACTCACCCACCACGCAGGGACCACTAAGAAAGGCCCAGCTCCATTAGTCGCATAAGCGACGCTTTTACCATTGGTGGCAGTGAAGAACCTGACTTTAGGTGTATTCATTGCAAGCTTTTATCCGTTTGTAATTATTTTGGGGCGGAGACATTAAGTGTTAGTTAGTTAGCTAGCTTGTTTATTTACTTTATAGGCATGTTTTACAACAAAACAGTTTTATCATTTAGTGTCTCTAGGCATTCATTTGCATGACTGGTGACTAAGAAATGACTTGCACCTTTGATAATATATTTTTTACTCTTAGGTAGGTGTGTGTTCATGTGGTTGCAGATTGCATGAGCTACTGGGTTAGATTTGTCGCCGTGAATTAAGCGCATGGGGACAGCACACTGTTGCAAATCGAGTAATTTATTATCTATTGCTGCGTTAAGGTCCCAGTGTCTTATATTGTTTTTAACAAGTGGTTCCATACTATCTTTGATAAAATCAGGTAAGGTATCAAAGGAACCTTGTCCGCCCCAAAAATCGATCACTTGGCCGCAAGCGTAAGGTGTATTTAATGACACATCATGACGGTATTTGGTCAGAAATCGTTGGACTTCCATGCACATTTCTTCATCATGAGCTTGATCCAAAATCCATATTGCCACAGGCTCAAATAATGATACTTGGCTTAGGTTTAAGTTGCCTTTAAGCGCTTGTGCAAGAGCAATGACGCCTCCGAAAGAGTGAGCAACAAGGTGGATTGGTTGATCTGTTAATTTACTAACGATTTGCTCTATTAGGTCTAACTCAGTATCAATGGATGGGTTTTCAAAATCATCTGGGTCAGGTGTGCCACAATGCCCTGGAAGCTTGATCGAAATGCAATGATGCTTAGACGCTAATTCATCGATCATTCTTTTCCATGTAGATGTCGTGGCATAAGAGCCATGAATGAATACGATGGGTGAACCACTACCTTGTTGTTCATAATAAGTGTCGATATTCATTCTTGTCCCAAAGTGTTTGAGCTTGTAAGTTAATGCTTAGTCAGAAAAGTGGGCGGCGACATAATCTGCCAAACGCGAACGTTCAACGCTTTGTAAGGTGATATGCGCATAATGCTGCCAGTTACGCATTCTATCTATCGCAAAACTAAAGCCGCTGGTAGATGCGCTTAGATAGGGCGTATCGATCTGTTTTAAATTTCCAATAGCTACCACTTTGGTACCAGGCCCTGCACGTGAAATGAGACCGTGCATTTGTGCTGAGGTTAAGTTTTGGGCTTCATCAATCAAAAAGAATTTATGTGAAAAACTACGGCCTCTCATAAATGAAGCACTTTTGATCTTTACCTTACTCTTTAAAAATTCGATGCTGCTTTTTCGTTCTAGATTACTATCGGAAGGGTTAGTGCTGAGGGTTTCAAGGGCATCAAAAATTGCGCCCATCCACGGTTCAAGTTTTTCTTCTTCCTCTCCCGGTAAAAAACCAATCTCTTGACCAAGTGGAACTGTTGCTCGTGTGACGATGACTTCATCGTAGAGTTTATCTTCATAAACTAAATCGAGAGCGGCTGCGAGAGTGAGTAAGGTTTTGCCAGTTCCTGCATCGCCAGCGATAGTGACAAAGTCAATTTCAGGGTCGGTTAAAACTGAGAGCGCGAAATTTTGCTCTTTGTTTTTCGCTTGAATACCCCAGCAGTGATATTGCTTTTCGTAGTCCGGCAGTATTTCTATATTGGCGGTATGTTCTGTGATAGAGCGGAGGATGCCACGAAAATTACTGTTGCTACTCGAATCAGAAAAGATATGCGTGTTCAGGGGCCAGTGTTTTACCCATGGCGCACTTATTCTATAGATAACCACAGTGCCAAAATCTACAGACTCTTCACGATCTACTTCAATATTTACTCCTTCAGCTTTCCACATGGCATCTGTTATTTCGACTTGCCCGCCAAAGAGTGATTCATCTCCAATGTTGGCAACTTGGTCATTTCGGTAATCTTCCGAAATTAAGCCATAAACGCTAGCCTTGATGCGCATATTGATATCTTTGGTGACCAGAATAATGGTGTTATCTTGCCAATTAAGATCAGCCTGAAGATGCTTGGTAACTTCGATGATTTCGTTATCGGCTATTTCTGCTCTGTCTTTTTCAAAGGTTTGGAAATAAAGTCGGCCTTTGGAGCCTAGATCGATTCCTTGGTCTAATTCATTAATTTCAATTTTGGAAAGCAATTCGTCGAGGTAACGGTGAGCTTGGCGAGCATTTCGAGCAATTTCATTTTGGCCACGTTTATGGCTATCTAGCTCTTCGAGGACTCTAAGGGGAAGGAATACAGAGTGTTCTTTAAACTTGAAAATAGATTCAGGTTCGTGCATTAAAACATTAGTATCAAGCACATAAACACGTTTTTCTTTCTTTTTTCTAGCCATGTCGAGCCCTCAAGTTCAGTGTGCGGGAACATACGCTAAGTAAAGGTAGTGTATGTATTAACTGTCTGCAATGACCCTCAGTAAGTCATAGGTTGTAATGATGCCTGTTAGCGTTGTTCCATTTTTGACAAAAATTCTATGGAGGTGTTCTTTCATCATAAGTTTAGCAACATCTACGATTTTTGTTTGTTCATCAACTGAAAAAACAATAGGCGACATAATATCACCGACTTCTACAGGGAGTTTTGATAAACCTTCAAAGATGATCATTCGTAAGCGACGTGCTTCTATGCGTTCTTCTTCTGTTAATTGTTCTTCGTAATTCTCACTGACAGTATTTAAATGAAAGTCAGCAATATCTTTTAAGGTGGCAATACCGATTAGATCGCCTTGATCGTTGGCCACCGGGCTACCAGAAATATTATTGTCTGACAAAAAGCCAGCAAAGCGTTGCATCGTCCAAGACTGAGGCACTGACTTTACGTGAGGTGTCATGATGTCTTTGGCCAATAAATTATCAGTAGATCTTAATTCGTTCATGGCGTTTGATTTTTCCTTATCGACTAACATATTTAATTGATAAAAGGGCCGCAGGTGGCCCTTTAGATAGTCAGACTTTTTAGAAGATCAATCTTCAGGTAGGGTAACATTTAGCTCAAGAATTGAGCAGTCGTCATTTTTATCTAGCTGAACCTGAACCTGGTCATCACCAACATTTACGTATTTACGTATCACAGCAAGAATTTCTTGCTGAAGTTGGGGAAGGTAATCTGGTTGTTCTCTTTTACCGCGCTCATGTGCAACGATAATCTGTAAACGTTCTCTAGCAATTGATGCGGTATTCTTTTTGTTGCTTTTAAAGTAATCAAAAAAACTCATGCAGTTGACCCCTTAAACATACGTTTGAAGAAGCCCTTCTTTTCAATTTCATGAAAACGAAGTGGTACGTCATTGCCTAATAAACGCTCAACAGCATCATCATAAGCTTGACCTGCATTACTTTCTTTATCGTGAATAACTGGAACACCTGAGTTAGACGAGGTCAAGACAGCAGTTGATTCAGGAATAATACCCAATAATTTAATAGCAAGAATATCTGTTACATCTTCAACGTTGAGCATCTCACCTCTTTGAACTCGTTCAGGGTTGTAACGAGTTAGTAGCAGGTGTTCTTTGACAGGTTCTTGGCCTGTTTCAGCACGACGTGATTTGCTGTTTAAAATACCTAGAATTCTATCAGAGTCTCTAACTGACGATACTTCTGGGTTGGTCACAATAATTGCTTCATCGGCAAAATAAAGTGCCATTTGAGCGCCATGTTCAATACCCGCAGGCGAGTCACAAATAATAAATTCAAATCTACCTCTGAGCTCTTCAAGCACTTTGTGTACGCCTTCTTGAGATAAAGCGTCTTTATCGCGAGTTTGAGAAGCTGGCAAGATATATAAATTTTCAACTTGCTTATCTTTAATGAGAGCTTGATTTAGAGTTGCTTCACCATTGATAACGTTAACAAAGTCGTATACGACTCTTCGTTCACAGTTCATGATTAGGTCAAGATTTCGAAGGCCTACGTCGAAATCGATAACAACTGTTTTATGCCCCTTAAGAGCTAAACCTGTTGCTATTGAAGCGCTACTCGTGGTTTTACCCACACCTCCTTTACCGGAAGTGATGACAATTGTCTTAGCCAAAGTTATATCCTATCTTTCAGTTGTAGTAAAAAATGTTTAATAAATTTAGAGCACTTAGCTTTTCGTTTTATAAATCGATATTTTTAAAGCAAAGTGTATCGTTATCTAAATAAATTTGTGTTGGTTTTTTTAGTTGAGACTTATCCATATCCTCACTAATTTTATATTGTCCAGCGACTGAAACGAGCTCTGCTTCTAAGCTATGACAAAAAATTCTTGCGTTAATATTACCTTTTACACCCGCTAAAGCTCGGCCCCGTAATGTGCCGTAAACGTGGATATTACCATCCGCTAAAATTTCAGCGCCCGCGCTAACGGATGCCATGATGATTAAATCACCATCGGCAGCATACACTTGCTGCCCAGAACGAATAGGGTGATGAATTATCTTACTTTGTTGTATCTTATTTTCGACAACAGTTTTAACAACTTCTTTAACAACTTCAACTGTCTCAATCGTTGTTTCATCGTCAGAGCTAGTGGTGTCTACTGATCTATCTTTTTGCTTGGCTAAAACGCCTAAGCCCGCTTCTTTAGCTGCGAGTTGCTGGCTAGGGTGACCGCCTCGAACAGCGACCACTTTTATTGAAAAAGAGAGGCATTGAGCTACTAGATCAGCAAATGGGATATCTGCTGAAGGTTCTAACTTTTCTAAATCGATAATAACAGGCAGATTCTCAAAAAAATCGGGCGCTTGCTGAGTTTTAGCTCTAAGCTCATGGTCGATAGTTTCGGTATCGTAATAATGCAGTTCTACTACAGTCATTGGCAACAAAGAGGCTTTTAGCTTTAAACAGGGGCCAATGCCTTTGTCTTGTGATGTAGATAGGGAAGACGCCAGCTGCTTATCTGATCCTTCAGGAGTTAAGTCTTGAGTAGTTGATTTAGGTTCGTTGAAGCTGACCGTTGTACTGGTTGTCATTAAAGTACCTAGTTATATATCTCTGTCTGTAGCGGTTGCTATCGTTATTATTTTATCTGGATAGCACTGTATATTTCTAAACAAAATATCTTAACATGAGAATCATGGTTTCGCTCGAATTTTTAGGTTTAATCTGGGATACTTTCGCACAAATTATAGATTGAGGTCTTTAGCGCGCAGTTAAGATCCTGCGTAAGCCTTAAATTGCACAGAAAAACAATTTTTTGTTTGGGTTTTTTTGTGTATAAATGATCAAACAGCTCTATCTTTTCATTCAAACAGTGGAACTCACAATAAAATTATGACAACCGAACTTCACACCTTTGAAGATGGTATCGAACAAGTCTCCATGCGGGACTATACCGAAAAAGCTTACCTAGATTATTCCATGTACGTTATTCTCGATAGGGCATTGCCACATTTAGGCGACGGGCTCAAACCAGTGCAAAGGCGTATAGTTTATGCCATGTCTGAACTAGGCCTAAAGTCTACAGCCAAGTATAAAAAGTCTGCAAGAACTGTCGGCGATGTTTTAGGTAAGTTTCACCCCCATGGAGATAGTGCGTGCTATGAAGCCATGGTATTAATGGCGCAACCATTTAGTTATCGCTATCCGTTGATTGATGGTCAAGGTAACTGGGGTGCGCCAGATGACCCTAAATCCTTTGCTGCGATGCGTTATACAGAGTCACGTTTAGCGCCATATGCTGATACTTTGTTGAGCGAACTTGGTCAGGGTACCGTTGAATGGACGCCAAACTTCGATGGCACCATGGATGAACCAAAAACACTTCCAGCTCGCTTACCTAATTTATTGTTGAATGGTACGACAGGTATCGCTGTGGGTATGGCAACAGATATTCCTCCGCATAATTTACGTGAAGTAGTGACAGCATGTATTCGTCTACTCGAAAATCCCGAGCTTAGTAATACTGACTTAGCCGAAAACGTCTTAGGGCCAGACTACCCAACATCAGCCGAAATTGTGACACCCAAAAATGAATTATTGAATATTTACGAAACTGGTCGTGGTTCGATTAAAATGCGTGCCGTTTATCACCGTGATAATAATGAAATCGTGGTGACTGAACTTCCTCATCAAACTTCTGGCGCTAAGGTTCTTGAACAAATCGCAGGACAGATGCAAGCTAAAAAATTACCCATGGTGGCTGATTTACGTGATGAGTCTGATCATGAGAATCCGACACGCTTAGTGATTGTTCCACGCTCTAATCGAGTTGATTTAGATGCCTTAATGGGACATTTGTATTCAAGTACCGATCTTGAGAAAAGTTATCGTGTTAACTTGAATATGATAGGTATTGATGGGCGTCCTGCTGTTAAAGGCCTAAAAACCATTTTGGCAGAGTGGTTAGTTTATCGAACAGAAACAGTCACAAGACGTTTGAGTTATCGTTTAGATAAAGTTGAAAGCCGCTTACATTTATTAGACGGTTTATTAATCGCTTTTCTAAATATTGATGAAGTGATTCATATTGTTCGTACTGAAGATGAGCCTAGACAAGTTTTAATGACACGTTTTGGTCTGACTGAAATTCAGGCTGACTATATTTTAGATACAAAATTACGTCAGTTAGCACGACTAGAAGAAATAAAAATTCGTGCTGAACAGACAGAGCTAGAAAAAGAACGTAAGGAATTGAAAAAGGTTCTAGGTTCGCCTGAGTTAATGAAACAGCTGATCAAAGATGAATTAATAGCAGATGCTGAAAAGTATGGTGATGATCGTCGTTCTCCCATTGTTCAGCGTGGTGAAGCCAAAGCATTTTCTGAAATGGATCTTATTTCTTCTGAAGCAGTGACAGTTGTACTATCAGATAAAGCCTGGGTGAGAGCTGCAAAAGGTCATGATATAGACCCGAATGGCCTCAGTTACAAATCTGGCGATGGTTTTGCTCTAGCCGCAAAAGGCAAGAGTAATCAGCAAGTCGTGTTTATTGACTCTACTGGTCGCTCATATACTTTACCTGCGCATAATCTACCTTCTGCAAGAGGTCAAGGCGAGCCGCTGACGGGGAAAATTAATCCACCATCTGGGGCAACATTTAAAGCGGTTGTGATGGGCGATCCTGAACAAAAATTGATAATGATGAGTTCGGCGGGTTATGGCTTTATCTCTAATATTGGCAATTTGCATAGTAAGAATAAAGCAGGCAAGGCGGCTATCTCTGTTCCTAAGGGCGCTGATGTGATGGAGCCCTATAAGCTGTCGGTACTTGATGGTACGTATATCGCGGCTATAAGCAACGAGGGCCGTATGTTGGTATTTCCAACAACAGACTTACCTGAGTTAGCTAAAGGAAAAGGCAATAAAATGATCAGTATTCCTTCGGCGCGGGTTCAAAGTGGCGATGAATTGATGGTCTGTATTGCTGTTTTCTCAGAGCAGGATTATTTAATTATTCACTCTGGAAAGCGTCATCTGAAGTTGCGCTTTACTGATTTGGAGCATTACGTTGGTGAGCGAGGACGTCGCGGCCATAAGCTGCCTAGAGGCTTGCAAAAAGTTGATAGGATGGAAGTGAAACCTATCTCTGAATCCAAAAATATGCTTGCTTCATCAGAAAGTGATGTCGAAGTTATTGATCAAAATACTAATGAAGATAAGCAAAATAAAGGTGATCTGCTTGAGTGAAATTATTCTAATTAATGTGTCTGGTAGAGATAAGTCTGGTCTGACATCAGAAATAACCGGCATTATGGCGCAATATCATTTGCGTATATTGGATATTGGTCAGGCGGTTATTCATGATCATCTGACTTGGGGTATTTTGGTAGAAGTTCCAAATAAAGAAGATTCATCTGGTGTTTTGAAAGAGCTTTTATTCAGAATGCATGAACTAAACCTTCAGGTGACATTTAAACCTATCAGCCCTAAAGAGTATGAAGAGTGGGTGCAGGGGACAGGTAAAGCTCGTTATATTGTGACCTTGTTGTCGAGATCAATAACGGCAGAGCAGATTGCTCGTGTATCCGAAATAACGGCAGAGCATGGTTTAAATATTGATAATATTACTCGCTTATCAGGTCGACGGCCTTTAGATACTAACTTATCAACAAATCAGGCCTGTATTGAGTTCTCTGTTAGAGGGACGGCTTTAGGTTTAGATAAACTACGATCTGATTTTTTAAGAATTTCGAGTGAATTGAATGTCGATATCGCTTTTCAGGAAGACTCGATATATCGCCGCAATCGTCGTTTAGTTGTCTTTGATATGGATTCAACATTGATCGAAGCCGAAGTAATTGATGAGCTAGCGAAAGAGGCGGGTGTCGGTGATGAAGTGTCCGCTATCACTGAGCAGGCGATGCGTGGTGAAATCGACTTTACAGAAAGCTTTGTACGTCGAGTTGGTCTACTTGAAGGTTTGAGTGAAGATGTTCTTGCAAAAGTTGCCGCGCGGATAAATATGACAGAAGGTGCAGAAAGGTTAATTTCAACACTAAAAAGTCTAGGTTATAAAACAGCTATTCTATCTGGTGGATTCACTTATTTTGCAAAAGGACTACAAGCGAAGTTAGGTATAGATTATGTCTATGCAAATGAATTAGAAATCAAAGATGGCAAAGTCACAGGAAAAGTGACCGGCCAGGTAGTGGATGGAAACCGAAAAGCGGCCTTGCTGGATGAGTTAGCTGCACGTGAAAATATTGGCAGAGAGCAGGTGATAGCTGTGGGTGATGGCGCAAATGACTTACCTATGTTGAGTCGAGCAGGCCTTGGTGTTGCATTTAGAGCAAAGCCACTGGTTAAAGAGTCTGCCAAGCACTCTATCTCTAACTTAGGTTTGGATGCGGTGTTGTATTTGATCGGTTTCAGGGACCGAGAGGCTGAGTAAGCGTTAAGTTGTGAACGGTAAGAAAGCTATTAGGGAAGAATCTTAATTAGGCCATTTTCCAACTCGCTCTGAGCGATAGCTTGTTCATCTATCTGGGGTTGCGTCATCCAAGTAAGTACATCGTAATATCGACGAATGTTCTGCACGTAGATGACTGGCTCATTGCCTCTGGCATAGCCGTAACGAGTTTGTTTGTAGTATTTCTTCTTCTGTAATAAGGGTAAGAAGTTTTTTACATCGACCCATTTGTTTGGGTCTTTGCCCGCTTTTTCAGTCAATATTCTTGCATCTTCCAAATGGCCGTAGCCCACATTATAGGCAGCCATCGCTAGCCAGGTTCTATCTGGTTCTAAAATTTGATCGGGAATGCGTGCTTTAATCTTTGCAAAGTAAGCAACTCCGCCTTTTATACTTGCTTCTGGGTCTAATCGGTTTTTTATTCCCATCTCTTTTGCTGTTGGTCGAGTTAACATCATTAAGCCGCGCACGCCTGTTGGAGAAACAGCTCTAGCACGCCAATGTGACTCTTGGTAGCCCATCGATGCCATCAAGCGCCAGTCTACATTATGCTCATCACTATACTTTTTAAAGACGTCTTCATATTTAGGTAGTCGCTGGTTGATATGCTTAATGTATGTGCGAGCACCAACATAGTTTAATTGCCCCAAATGACCAAAATAACGCTCTTTTAAGTCTAGTAAGGTGCCATCATCCTCTATTCTCGAAAAGAAATTATTGACAGCATTAATCAGTGAGTGGTCTGTTGTGCTAGGAAAGTACCAGCTAACTTGTTGGGTTTTTCCAATCTCAAATGCTTTTTTAACTCTAGGGTAATAGGCTTGATGTATCTCAAGATCACTCGAAGTAATGATGGCATAGTCAATTTCTTTATCTTCGATACGTTTCATTAGGTCAATGGTTTCTACGTCCAAAGATTGCCATTCAAGGTGGCTGGCTAATTCAGGTGAGCTTATGGTTAGGTTTTGTAATTCTTCTTGGTGGTAGCTGTCGCTAACGACGGCAACACGTTTACCTATTAGGTCGCTGATACTTCTAGGGCGCTTGTTGCCATAGCGATAGACGACAATAGGTGTCGTTTCCATATAGGCGCTTGAATATTGGTAGCGATCAGCGCGGGCCTCACTAGCAACCATTCCCGCTATCGCTATATTGGTATAGTCGTTATCGAGAGCGGATAAAATCTGACTACGTGTTGAAGCAATTTTCACATCTAGCTTTAGATCCATTTCATGGGCAAAGAGTTTGGCTAATTCATATTCAAAGCCCATAGGACCGTCTCTGCCTTCAAAATAAACAGCTGGGGCGTTGCGGGTAATAACATGAAGGGTTTGTTGTTTTTGTATTTTTTCTAAGCTAGTGGGCTTATTACATGCTGTAAGACTTAAAGCTAATAAGATTAGTAAAGATGAATAAATACATTTTTTTGAATATAGGAAAGAGGCATTCGACCTAGTTAAGGCCAACTCTCTTTGTTTTGACTGATGAATATTTTTAATTAAAAACAATCAGACTTCCTTGGTAATATAAAGAATGCATATTAAGCATGAGAGAGCGAATATTCAATTAGTTTAGCTCATTTGTAAAATAAGCGGTGTGAGTGACTTTGCTTTTGTTTATTTTTATACGCACACAAATACAATTATTTTTATGAGTTTTAGGTTATACATAGCAATAATCTTAAAATTTATTATATATATTTCAATAGGATAAATTTCAATATTAAAGCTATTTCTAGTTTGATGTTTTTTGATTTCGAAATTTATTATTTAAACCAAAATATAATTTTTAAGAGCTTTTGCTGTTTAATTCAATTCTTTATTAACACTGACGAAGCTTTGGAGTAGAATACGGCCTCTTTTTTCCTTCAACGCTTCTTCGACGAGGTACGCCTTTATTATGTTGGAACTCCGAGGCGCTCCAGCTCTCTCCCCATTTAGAAGACAGAAACTTCTAAGCAACATTCAAGCTGTGATTCCTGAAATTGAATCTGTTTATGCTGAATTTATGCATTTTATTGATGTTGCAGAACAATTAACTGCACCTGAACTGAGTGTTCTGAACAAGTTGCTGACCTACGGGCCAAGTGTACAGTCAGAAGCGAATGTAGGTGTCCTGTTTCTAGTGGTCCCGAGACCAGGAACGATTTCACCTTGGTCGAGTAAAGCAAGCGATATTGCCAAAATATGCGGTTTAACTAAGTTAAAGCGTATTGAGCGTGGCATTGCCTATTACGTGCGTACCCCTGCTAAATTAACTTTAAAGCAGCGCCAGACCTTATCTAACATATTTTATGACCGTATGACGCAAGCTGTGTTTCATGAAACGGCCGGTGCAGAGTTGTTATTCAGTAATGCAGAACCTAAGCCCTTATCAACGGTTGATGTTTTATCTTACGGTGTAAGTGCACTTCAAGAAGCGAATAAGCGTATTGGTTTAGCCTTAGCTGAAGATGAAATTGAATATTTGGTTAAAGCGTTCTGTGGGCTTAAACGTAATCCCACAGATGTCGAATTGATGATGTTTGCTCAAGCTAACTCTGAGCATTGTCGACACAAAATATTCAATGCCTCTTGGGATATTGATGGTGAAGCGCAGGAAAAATCTCTATTTTCGATGATTCGTAACACCAACGAGTTAAACCCTGAGGGTGTTTTATCTGCTTATGTTGATAATGCTGCGGTTATTACCGGTTCAGTAGGCAAGCGTTTTTATCCTGATCCTGAGACTCAAGAATATAAGGCTGTAGAAGAGCCAATTCATATCTTGATGAAGGTTGAAACGCATAACCATCCTACGGCAATTTCACCATTTTCTGGCGCATCTACTGGTTCAGGTGGAGAAATCCGTGATGAGGGTGCGACAGGTAAAGGCGCTAAGCCAAAAGCAGGTTTAACAGGTTTTACTGTTTCAAATTTACGTATTCCAGGTTTCGAACAATCCTGGGAAACAGATTATGGCAAGCCTGATCGTATGACCTCGGCATTCAATATTATGTTGGATGGACCTTTAGGTGGCGCGGCATTTAATAACGAATTCGGTCGTCCTAATTTATGTGGTTACTTCAGAACCTACGAAGAGCTAGTTAGTGGCCCGAATGGTAAAGAAGTTAAGGGTTATCATAAGCCAATCATGATTGCTGGTGGCATGGGTAATATCAAAGAAGACCATGTCCTAAAAGGTGACATTGCTGTCGGTGCTAAACTGATTGTCTTGGGCGGCCCTGCGATGCTTATCGGCTTAGGTGGAAGTGCCGCGTCTTCAATGGATTCAGGTTCAAGCCACGAAGATTTAGACTTTGCCTCGGTACAGCGTGAAAACCCAGAAATGGAAAGACGCTGCCAAGAAGTTATTGACCGATGCTGGCAGTTAGATGATAAAAATCCGATCGAATTTATTCATGATGTCGGTGCGGGCGGTTTATCAAATGCATTTCCAGAGCTTGTTAAAGACGGTGGTCGTGGTGGTCGTTTCGATATAAGAAAGATACCAAACGATGAGCCGGGTATGGCGCCGCATGAGATTTGGTGCAATGAGTCTCAAGAGCGTTATGTTATTGCTGTTTTACCTAAAGACCTTGCGCGTTTCGAAGCAATTTGTGAGCGTGAACGCTGTCCTTATGCGGTGATTGGTGATGCCTTAGAAGAACATGATTTATTGGTAGAAGATCCGTTCTTTAATGATAATCCTGTTGATCTACCCATGTCGGTACTCTTTGGTAAGCCACCAAAAATGCATCGATCTGTTACCTCTGAATCCTTTACTAAGCCAATGTTTGATTCAAGTGTGATTGATATCAACGAAGCGGCTGAAAAGGTACTCCGTTTACCATGTGTCGCCAGTAAAAGCTTTTTGATCACGATTGGTGATCGATCTATTACAGGTATGGTTACGCGTGACCAAATGGTCGGACCTTGGCAGGTTCCAGTTGCTGATGTCGCTGTAACATCTACCGACCTTGAAGGTTATGCAGGTGAAGCAATGGCAATGGGGGAACGTACGCCTCTTGCAAATATTAATGCGCCTGCATCCGGTAAAATGGCTGTTGGTGAGGTCATTACCAACTTGGCGGCTGCGTCTATAGGTAAAATTTCAGATATTAGATTATCTGCAAATTGGATGGCTGCTGCCGGACATCCTGGTGAAGACGATAATCTATATAAGACTGTTCAAGCCGTCGGTATGTCTTTATGTCCGGAATTAGGTATTTCTATTCCGGTTGGAAAAGATTCGATGTCAATGAAAACGGTATGGCAGGAAGATCACCAAACAAAAACGGTGACCTCTCCGCTATCTTTGATCATTACCGGATTTGCTCCAGTCGTTGATGTCCGTAAAACATTAACACCTGAGTTGAAGCGCGACCAAGGCCCGACGGACCTTATCTTGATTGACTTAGCTAATGGACAGAACCGTTTAGGTGGCTCTGCACTTGCACAAGTTTATAAGCAGGTTGGTGCTGTAACGCCTGATGTTGATGATGCCGAAGACTTAAAAGCCTTCTTTGCAGTTATTCAAGGTCTTAATATTGATGGTAAGCTTTTGGCATATCACGATAGATCAGATGGAGGTTTATTCACAACCTTGGCTGAAATGTGTTTTGCAGGACATCTTGGTGCTGATATAAAGCTAGATCTACTTGCTGAAGATTCATCGCATTTTGCGCGAGAAATTTTCAACGAAGAGTTAGGTGCCGTTATCCAGGTTAAGCAGGAAGATACCGAAGCTGTTTTACAGCAATTTACTGCTGCAGGCTTGGGTGAGCATACCTTGGTGATTGGCCAACCAAATGAAGATGATCATCTACGATTTATATTTGACAATAAAATCGTATTAGAAAATAAGCGTAGTTATTATCAACAAATTTGGGCAGAAACCAGTTATCGGATGCAGTCGCTTCGTGATAATGCTGAGTGCGCTCAAGAAGAGTTTGATACCATTCTTGACGAAAAAGATCCTGGTTTAAATGCTAAGTTGAGCTTTGATCCAAAAGAAAATGTTTTGGCAGAAGCATCCATTGCGCCAGCAATTTTGACTGGAGCCAAGCCTAAGATTGCAGTGTTAAGAGAGCAGGGTGTGAATGGTCAGGTCGAAATGGCTGCAGCGTTCACTCGTGCCGGCTTTCAAGCAATTGACGTACATATGAGCGATTTGATTGCTGGTAGACGCAACTTGACTGAGTTTAATGCTCTGGTTGCTTGTGGTGGCTTCTCTTATGGTGATGTACTTGGTGCAGGAGAGGGTTGGGCGAAATCCATACTCTTCAACCCCTCAGTACGTGATCAGTTTGAAACATTCTTCGAAAACGAAGATACCCTTGCTTTGGGTGTTTGTAATGGCTGTCAGATGCTGTCTAATCTTCGGGAATTGATCCCTGGTTCAAAATACTGGCCACACTTTGTGCGTAACCGTTCAGAGCAATTTGAAGCTCGAGTATCTCTGTTAGAAGTAAAAGAGACTAAGTCGATGTTTTTAACTGGCATGGCGGGTTCCCGTATCCCCGTGGCTGTTGCTCATGGCGAGGGTAGAGCTGAGTTTGCTAATCCACGGAAATTACTTTCATTGAAAGAAGCAAATCAATTAGCGCTTCAATATGTGAGTAACTATGGTGAGGTTGCTTCAACTTATCCTTCAAACCCAAATGGTTCTCCAGAAGGTTTAGCCGGAGTGTGCTCAGAGTCTGGCCGAGTAACGATAATGATGCCTCATCCAGAGCGTGTTTATCGTACAGTCCAGAATTCTTGGCACCCAAGTGATTGGACTGAAGATGCACCTTGGTTGCGTATTTTTAGAAATTCACGGAAGTGGTTTCTATAATTAAGTCTGAATAATTTACACTGCGATACATTATTGTAACGCAGTGTAAATTACTGTATTTCTTTGTTTCAGTCTGCATGACTATATCCTGGCAGATTGTTTAAAATTGACCCAATTTATCGATTAATAACAACAATAAATTGGCGTTTATTCTAAAAGTGACATTTCTTTGTTTTTTTTATTCACATTTTTGCCCTAACTAAGTGCTTAAGTATTATTCACTTTACATATGCCCTATAAGTAGGTGTTGACATATGTAAGTAATTGAAAAATATAGATAAATGTATTGTGCTCAAAAAACTATCAACTTAAGTAAAACCCAGTGAATATGGGTAGTTTGGTAGACTCTCCAAAAAGTATTAACAGACTTATCCACAGATATTGTGGGTAAGTCTGAATTGTAGGTTCATTTCTTTCTGTCAATACAAATTATTCGATTTAGTTAATTGTGTTCAAATCTTTTTAGAATATAAAATGATCATCTTATGTATAAAATATCTTTCTTTGTACCAATAGATTATGCCGAAAAAGTTAAACAGGCTCTTTTTGATGAGGGAGCTGGAACGATGGGCGATTATGCTGAATGCAGTTGGGAAACATTAGGCACGGGACAATTTAAACCCTTAAAAGGTAGTGATCCTTTTATAGGCTCACCTAATAAGCTAGAGCGTGTTCAAGAGCTCAAGGTTGAAATGCTTTGCCATGAGAAGCTAGTTGAGAATGCTATTAAAGCACTTAAGCAAGTTCACCCTTATGAAGAGCCCGCTTATGAAGTGGTGCAATTAGAGCCGTTTTAGTCTAAAGCTGAAGGCTTGATAGCTTCTATTTGATGGGCTCGAATCAGCTGGTAATAGATACTTGAGGTAGGAGGGAAGTGCTACTTTAGTTTATAAATGTCTTGCTCATCGGAAAAACACGAGCGCGAGCGTGTAGTTTTTCCAATAAAGCAACTTGTTATGCATCTATTAGATAACCTTTTTTCTATCTCTAAGCCATTTAAATGAGTCTGGAATATCAAAGAATAAAGAAAATAGGTTGCAAACCAATAGAGTGATTAAAAAATATCGGTAGTTGTCCATTAGAAATACTTCAGAAATCATTAAATAATAAACGAGAATAATTGTGAGAGGAGCCCAAAATATTACATGAGGGATTGCCATAGCACTTGAAAAACCACGGTCAAACCATATTGGTATTGCATTGAACAACATACCTGCAATTGCAAAACTAACGACTAAACTCGATCCAGGATTTCCGATAAACCAAATTGAAGCTATATTAACTGGCACAAGTATCAAAAAAACCCAGATCTTTACCCACGTAGGTAATCCCAAATAGCTTTTCCAAATATCAGTAAAAAAATTCATTTTATTGAAACCTCCAAATACAAGTTTTGTTAACAGTAGAGAAATATACGAAAGATTGAATTTTATTTCCTTAGCTGCATAACAGTATGTTTAACGGACCCAAGCGGTCCATTAAATAGTTATCATGCTCCATGGACTTCCTATGATCTTGTCGACCAGCGTTCATTCCCCTGAGCTCTTTCAATCTATTCAGGACTAACATTTCCTAGGTGCCGATACCAAATAGCACGATTTAGAATACCTCAATATATACGAATATTTCAGACTTTGTATCTGCACGCGATTAGTAGGAATCTTACCAGGTATGTTTAGGTCTAATAAAAAATATTCTCCACCTCCTTGCTCCCTTTCTAGCATGGGATTGCTTATTTACTTGAATCGGTTGCCGATGAACTGAAAATGCTTTATATCTCTGAATACATAGAAGGAGTTTGCAACATTGGGTTATTTCGTAAAAGTCGCTATCCCAACTGAATGTTTTTCGTCCAAAAGCAGGCCTAGTATGCAAACAATCAGAAAACAACGTACCGTTTTTTTTGGTTCCCTAAATTTTAATAATACGGTCAAGCTGACCGATATCCACTTATCGACAATTAAATAGGAATATACATGACTACAATAGATAAAACACAGCCCGTACTTGTGACGGGGGCGAATGGCTACGTTGCGTCTTGGTTGGTCAAGGGCCTGCTTGAAGAAGGTTTTACGGTTAGAGCGACAGTGCGCGATAAAACTAACCAGAAGAAGGTCGGGCATTTACTTAAACTTGCAGAAGAACACGCCGGGAAACTTAGTTTTCACAATGCTGATTTGTTCGACGCTGGCGCATTTGACGAGGCAATGGCTGGTTGTGAATTAGTATTTCATACGGCTTCGCCATTTATTGTTCGAGGCCTCAAGGACCCGCAAAAAGAGCTGATTGAGCCTGCATTGCAAGGTACTCGCAATGTTTTGGAGTCTGCGAATAAAACTGACAGCGTTAAACGTGTTGTATTGACCTCTTCGGTAGTGTCGATCTACAGCGATAATATCGAAACGTTGAATCAACCCAATGGTGTGTTTTCGGAATCTGATTGGAACACGACGTCTTCGCTTGAACACCAACCTTATAATTATTCCAAAACCCTCGCCGAGAAAGAAGCGTGGAAAATAGCGAAAGACCAAAGTCGCTGGGACTTGGTCGTCATGAACCCAGGCCTCGTGTTGGGCCCATCACTTGCTCAAGCATCGGACTCAACTAGCCTAAGCACGTTGCTGGAAGTTATGGATGGAACAATGCGCACTGGCGCACCAGATTTACGCTTTCCGATAGTGGATGTCCGCGATGTCGCGACAGCTCACATCAGAGGAGCGATGATTGAAGGTGCCAACGGCCGGCATATACTGGTAAGTAGCTCGGCTTCAGTGATGGAGATTGCTGGGTGGATTAAGAAAGCCATGCCTGGACGCTGTAAGCTTCCGTTGTGGCAAGCG
>CAXBKC010000014.1:0-19044 GCA_963975615.1 uncultured Oleiphilus sp. | reverse complement strand
CTGGCAAGAGTTAACCAACCCGAGAGATCTGACAAAGGTGTTTTCAACACCAGACTACGCACCATGGAAATCACTTAGAAAGTCTGAGGACTCTAAATATATTTCATTGACTATGCCTCGATTCCTCGGTCGCCTCCCTTACGGTGAAAAAACAGATCCAGTTGAAGAGTTTAGTTTCGAAGAAATTACTGAAGGTGGAGACTCATCTAAATATTGCTGGGCAAACTCAGCCTACGCAATGGGTGTAAACATTAACCGTGCGTTTAAAGAGTTTGGTTGGTGTTCTCGCATACGTGGTGTGGAATCAGGAGGTGCAGTTGAGGGCTTGCCTTGTCATACCTTCCCATCGGATGATGGTGGCGTCGACATGAAATGTCCCACAGAAATTGCCATTAGTGACCGTCGTGAGGCAGAGTTATCGAGTAACGGTTTCATGCCTTTGATACACAGAAAGAATTCTGACTTCGCAGCTTTTATAGGTGCTCAGTCTCTGCATTCACCTGCTGTATATGATGATCCTGATGCGACTGCCAATGCAGCATTAGGGGCTCGCTTGCCTTATCTATTTGCCAGCTGTCGTTTTGCTCATTATCTGAAATGTATCGTAAGAGATAAAATTGGTTCCTTTAAGGAAAGGGATGAAATGCAACGCTGGTTACAAAGCTGGGTAATGCAGTACGTAGATGGTGATCCTGCGAATTCCAGTGAGTCGACCAAGGCGCGTAAACCTCTTGCTGCTGCTGAAGTTATTGTTGAGGAGGTTGAAGGTTCGCCTGGTTATTACACGTCGAAATTCTTTTTGAGACCTCATTATCAACTGGAAGGCTTAACTGTTTCTTTACGAATGGTTTCAAAATTACCTTCTGTTAAAGGTTAAGAAGGTCTATTTAAAACAAAAATAAATTAAGGAGAATTATTATGTCAGTAGATATGTTCTTAAAAATTGAAGGTGTTGATGGTGAAGCCGTCGATCATAAACATGGTGGAGAGATTGATGTTTTAGCTTGGGCTTGGGGAATGTCGCAGTCTGGATCCATGCATGTTGGTGGTGGTGGTGGTGCTGGTAAGGTCGCAATAGATAATCTTTCGGTCACCAAGTATGTAGATAAGTCTACCCCGAATCTGATCAATGCCTGTTGCACAGGTAAACATTATAAGGAAGCTAAACTCACAGTGCGTAAAGCGGGCGAAAAGCCTGTTGAGTACCTTATTATCACTATGTCAGATTTATTAGTGTCTTCTGTTTCAACTGGCGGAAGCGGTGGTGAAGATCGTTTAACTGAAAATATTAGCTTAAACTTTGCTAAGGTAAGTGTCGAGTATACACCTCAAGCGAAGGATGGTAGTGCAGGTGCAACTGTCGAGACCGGTTTCAATATTGAAGAAAATACCCCTCTTTAGTTTTTTTGTAGTGATTTTAAACCGGCCTGAAAGGCCGGTTTTTTATCTCTGATAAGGAAAGACATATCGTCATGACTCCAGAAGAATACATAAAAGATGGAAAGCCTGTTGCAGCAAAAGAAGCCTTGATGGCCTTGGTACGGAATGACCCTGCTAATGTCAATCATCGTATATTTCTGTTTCAACTCTGTTGTATCTTAGGCGAATATGACAGGGCACTGAACCAGTTAACTGTTATTGGTGAAATGTCTGATAAAGCGCTCGCGATGGTTCAAACTTATCGAGAACTATTGCAATGCGAACAATTACGGCTTGCCGTTTTTAAAGGTGAAAAATCACCATTAATTTTTGGTGAGCCAGAACCTTGGATTGGTGAAATAGTTGAATCTTTAAAGTTACATGGTCAAGGTAAAACCGACCAAGCACAAGCTCTACGCTTATCAGCTTACAATAAAATAGAGTCAATTTCTGGAACAATAAATGATCAAACTTTTAAATGGATAGCCGATGCCGATTCACGTATTGGACCATTGTTTGAAGTTATAATTAACGGCAAATATTATTGGGTACCCGCTAGCAGGATTTCTAAAATAATAATTGAAGAACCCGCAGATTTACGCGACTTCGTATGGATTCCCGCTCAATTTACTTGGATAAATGAAGGTCAGACAGTTGGTTTTATTCCTGTACGTTATCCAGGTTCAGAAACTGCAGATGATGGCCATGTTCAATTAGCTAAGAAAACAGTATGGGATCAGTTATTGGATGATGTTTATGTAGGGTTTGGTCAGCGGATGTTGACGACCGAAACCAATGATTATGCTTTGTTGGATATTCGCCAAATAAATTTTTCTGCTATTAATCCTCAGGATTAAAATTCATGGCTGAATTATCGCAGGCTGAAAAGTTACAACCATCTTTGTTGGATCGACTCAGAGATAACGAGGTTAAGAAAACAGTTGAAAGTCGTGCAGATAGGATTATTTCATCAAGAAAATTACGTGATTACGCTATACGAGATCTTTCCTGGTTATTAAATACTGCAAGACTAAGTATTCATCAAGATTTATCTGAGACACCTGAAGTTGAAACGTCGGTAATTAATTATGGCGTAACAAGTTTATCTGGCTCATCCATTAATAAAGACCAGTTACGATCTATAGAATTAGAAGTTAAAAGAATCATTATCAATTTTGAACCACGAATTGATGCAAAATCATTGTCAGTTAAAATTTTCATTAATACAGAAGAAATGAGTAAACACGCGATGATTTTTGAGATAGAAGGTGAACTTTGGGGCAACCCAATGCCAACAAACCTTTTTCTTAAAACTGAGATCGATCTTGAAACTGGTAGTGTAAACGTCATCCAAAGCTAATAAGGGTTATTTTTTAAATGGATAAGCGGTTTTTAGAGTATTACAACAAAGAGCTGAAACATGTTCGTAATACGGCGGGGGAATTTGCTAAGGCTTACCCGAAAATTGCAGGCCGTTTAGGTCTTGAAACCATGGAGGTGTCAGATCCTTATGTTGAACGATTAATTGAATCGTTTGCTTTTTTAGCTGCACGTGTTCAGTTGAAAATGGATTCACGTTTTCCTGAATTTACTCAACATTTACTACAAATTGTCTATCCTCAATTTCAAGCACAGAAGCCCTCCGTACTCATCGCCCAAATGACACCCGACCCAGCTGAAAGTGGTTTGTCAGATGGTTATGTTGTACCTCGTCATTCAACGATGAAAAGCAGAATCGGTCCAAAGGATAAAACTGCGTGCCAATTTCGAACATCGCAAGAGCTTACATTGTGGCCTGTCGAGTTAACCGAAGCTGTTTATTTTGCAAGCGACTCACAAATTGCCTCAGATAACTGGAAGGGAGGTTTAGGCGAAACAAGGGGAGGGCTTAAGCTTTCACTTAAAGCCACCGCGGGTTTAGCTTTCAATGAAATTAAATTAGATGAACTCATCTTCTATATTAATGGGCCTGATGAGTTACCCATTTCACTTTACGAACAAATCTTTTCTCATGCAAGTGGCTTCTTAGTTCGTTCGAAAGGAGATAAATCAAAAGCACCCTTGTTCCGCGATGTAAGCAAAATTCGGCCTGTGGGCTTTGATGATGATCAAGCGTTACTGCCAGTACCTGATCGTCAATTCAGAGGCTATCGTCTGCTGCAGGAATACTTTTTATTTCCTCATCGGTATTTGTTTTTTTCGCTCGGTGGTTTACAAGAATTTCTATCGGCATGCCAAAGTACTGAAATAGAAATACTGATTTTGTTTGATAAAACAAAAACACATTTGGCTAAATTGGTGGACAAGGATAATTTTCTACTGCATTGCACGCCCGCTATTAATCTTATTGAAAGAAAGGCAGACCGAATTACTGTTAAACCAACGGGGCATGAATACGAAGTGATTGTTGATCGAACACAGCCTATGAATTATGAGGTTTATAGTGTTCAGTCAGTGCAAGGTTATACGGCTGCCAATGAGCAGGAAATAGACTTTCTTCCCTGCTACGGTAAGTATGATCATCCTAGTGATAATAAACAGGGCGCATTTTATGCTACCAGACAAACGCCGCGTTTATTATCTCTTAATCAGAAAAAGAAGGGCGCACGTACAAGCTATCTTGGCAGCAACACCTATATATCTTTGGTTGATAGCAGCACAGCACCCATAAGCTCTTCGATTAAACAAATAGGGCTTACAGTTTTGTGTACTAATAGAGACTTGCCGCTGCAGATTCCTATTGGCCGTGGAGGGACTGACTTCACTTTAGATATTGGTGCGCCGGTTGATGAAATTCGTTGTGTTCGTGGTCCAACGAAACCAAAGCCAGCTCTACCTATGGGCGAGTCTAACTGGCGTTTGATTAGTTTGTTATCGCTAAATATGGAATCACTCGTTTCTGGAGAAGAAAAAAGTGCCGTGGCATTGCGTGAATTATGCCGGCTACTTTCGGATGATATTGATCCGGGTATTGAACGGCAGATTGAAGCAATAAAAACACTCGAAGTCAGACCTGTTGTCAGGCAGTTGCCAACCAGAGGGCACATTACATTTGGTCGTGGTGTAGAAATCAATCTGCATTGTGATGAGAATGGATTTCAAGGTTTAGGGGTTTTTCTATTTGGTACAGTTCTTGATAGATTCTTGAGTCGATATGTCTCAATTAATACATTTACTGAATTGGTTTTAAGTTCTCAACAACGAAATGAGATACATAGATGGGCAGCACGAGTGGGCAACAATCATCTACTCTAGAGTTATTAGAGCAGATTCAGCAAGAACCATATCGCTATGACCTGTTTGGTTTATTGCGGTATGTTGAGGCAATACATAGCGATTTACCTCGTTTAGGGGAAAGTGTTAAAGCAAGCGAAGACCCCATTATTATTCGTCAGCAACCCTCTATGTCGTTCGCACCTTCAACTATCAGCAAATTTATCCCAGGGTATAAAGAACAAGATCAGGTGTTCAATTTTCCTTATGGTGTTTTTGGGCCAAATGGCCCACTTCCTTTGCACTTAACAGAATATGCCTATGAGCGAGAGGTACAAGAAGGGGACGATACCTTTAGTCGCTTTGCCGACGTATTTCATCACCGGATGGTTAGTCTTTTATACCGTGCCTGGGCAAATACACAGCCTGTGATTGGCATGGATAGACCCGAATCTAATCGCTTTGATCAATATGTTGCTGCGATAGGTGGGATTCACATAGAAGAAAATCAGGTTGGTGACACCACACTTTATCCAAAAATATTTAGAGCAGGGCTTTTCAGTCAACAAACAAGATCTGCTGACGGTTTGGAAACGTTATTGAGTGATTATTTTCAAATGCCATTTAATGTTCATCAATATAGTGGTGGATGGCTGACCTTAAATGATAAAGATCATTTTTTGCTGGGTACCTATGGTCAAGCGAATATCCTTGGAGAAAACAGTTGTCTTGGTGCAAAAGTTTATGATTGTCAGCATAAGTTTACTTTGGCAACAAATCCGCTTGAGTTTGCACAATTTGAACGCTTATTACCGAATACAAAGTCCTATAAAGTACTTTATGAGTTAATCAGCGAATATGCAGGTATAGCCTTTGAGTGGGACTTGGTTTTAAAGTTGAAGGCGAAAGATATGCCGAAGTGGTCTTTAGGAGAGAAAGGTAACCTAGGCTGGACTCTTTGGTTAGGTGAAACAGATTCATCACAAGATATGGTTGAAGTACAGTTACAGTCAAGACGACCTGAATTATAAAAAAAGTATAAAAAAAGTATAAAAAATGGAGAATATTTAATGGCTACGATTAATCGTTCGGCAATTTTTGGGAAGCTCAATCCGGTAGCTTTTAGGGCTGTAGAGGCCGCATATAACTTTAGTAAATTACGAAATAATCCTTATGTTGAAATTGTGCATTGGATCCAACAAATCCTGCAATTGCAGGATTCCGATCTGCATCGAATTATTAAGTATTATGAACTTGATCCAGCAAGGCTTGCTGCAGATATCACACAATCGCTGGATGAACTTCCGCGCGGAACAACAAGTAGTGTTAATTTTTCGAGCCATATTGATGAAGCTATTGAGCATGCATGGTTAAAAGCATCTTTATTGTTTAATGAATCACAAATCAGAACTGGGTACTTGATCGCTGGGATACTTGAAAAAAGAGACTTGGCGGCCCAGCTATATCAGATAAGTGACCAATTCAAAAAGCTCAAATTTGATAGTTTAGTAGAGGAGTTCGATGCCATCGCAGGAGGTTCTCCTGAAGCGACAATGAGCGCCAAAGATGGTTTCAAGTCTGGGTCTGCAGAAGGAGTCGATGGTCTAGCGCCTGCTCCAATGGGTAAAGGCGAAGCCTTGGCAAAATATACGGTGGATATGACCGAAGAAGCCAGAAGCGGCGATATGGATCCAATTGTTGGACGCGATGAAGAAATTCGACAAATGGTTGATGTCTTAATGCGTCGTAGACAGAATAACCCTATTTTAACGGGTGAAGCTGGTGTAGGTAAAACCGCAGCAGTAGAAGGTTTTGCTCAGCGTATTGCTCGTGGTGATGTTCCTCCCAGTTTAAAAAATGTCACTTTACGTTCTCTTGATATTGGTCTCTTGCAAGCAGGTGCAAGCATGAAGGGCGAGTTTGAAGAGCGTTTACGTCAAGTGATTGATGAAGTACAAGCTTCTGAAAAACCTATCATCTTATTTATTGATGAAGCACATACTTTAATAGGTGCAGGTGGAGCGGCTGGTACTGGAGATGCGGCCAACTTACTTAAGCCGGCACTTGCAAGAGGGACTTTGCGTACTATTGCGGCTACGACATGGGCTGAGTACAAGAAACATATTGAAAAAGACCCTGCATTAACACGACGCTTTCAAGTTGTTCAAATTGATGAGCCATCTGAAGAAAAGGCTGTTCTGATGATGCGCGGTATAGCGAGCTCTATGGAAAATCATCATCAAGTACAGATACTTGATGAAGCGCTTGAAGCGGCTGTCAGGTTATCCCATCGCTATATTCCAGCGCGTCAACTTCCTGATAAATCAGTTAGCTTGTTGGATACTGCCGCTGCGCGTGTTGCCATCAGTCAGCATGCAGTCCCGGGTGAAGTTGATGATTACCGTAAACAAATCGATGCCTTAGAGACTGAACTTGAAATAATCAATCGTGAGAAAAATATTGGCGTTGATACGACCCTTAGGTATGAGGCGACGAATGCTTTATTAGACAAGGTAAAAGAGCAACTTGCTGAAATAGAAGCGCGTTGGGAAGAAGAGAAAACGCTGGTTAAGGATATTTTGTCACTAAGATCAAAATTGCGTAAAGGGGCAAAACCGATTGATGATACAGAGCCTGGTGATATTCCTCCTGAGACTCTTGCAAGCGCTGAAGCTGATTCAGAAGAAGAAAGTTACACTGAAGAACAACGTCAAGAGTTTCTGGTTGAACTAAAGGCCCTACAAATCAAGCTTTTAGACTTACAGGGTGAGTATCCGCTTATACTGCCCACAGTCGATGCTCAAGCTGTCGCTTCGGTCGTTCAGGACTGGACAGGTATTCCAGTTGGTCGAATGGTGAAAAACGAAGTTGAAACAGTACTTAATCTTCCTAAAATATTGGCTGAAAGAATCATAGGGCAAGATCATGCACTAGAGATGATTGCCAAGCGTATTCAGACCTCTCGCGCGAATATGGATAACCCAAACAAGCCCATTGGTGTTTTTATGCTGGCAGGTACAAGTGGCGTGGGTAAAACTGAAACAGCACTGGCATTAGCCGAGTCACTTTATGGTGGTGAACACAATGTTGTGACCATTAATATGAGTGAGTTTCAGGAAGCACATACTGTATCTACCTTGAAAGGTGCGCCTCCGGGTTATGTGGGTTATGGCGAAGGTGGCGTGTTAACCGAAGCAGTGCGCAGAAAACCCTATAGTGTGGTATTGCTTGATGAAGTTGAAAAAGCCCACTCTGATGTGCACGAAATATTTTTTCAGGTTTTCGATAAGGGCCAGATGGAAGACGGTGAAGGCCGTATAATTGATTTTAGAAATACCCTAATACTGCTAACCACCAACGCAGGAACAGATTTAATTAAAGGGCTCTGCAAAGATCCAGAATTGATGCCTACATCAGAAGGTATCGCCAAAGCCTTACATGAGCCTTTAACCAAAGAATTTCCGCCGGCGCTTCTTGGCCGTTTAGTCGTAATTCCTTATTACCCCTTAAACAACGATATGTTGAAAGAAATTACGAAACTACAGATAGCACGGGTTCAGAAGCGCATGCAAAAAAATCATGCTGTTGAACTTAAATATGATGATGCTGTGTTAACGCTTATTGTGAGTCGCTGCAATGAGCTAGATAGCGGTGGTCGTATGATTGACTCAATATTGACCAATACAGTGTTGCCAATTATTAGTAATCAGTTACTCAGAAAAAGTATTGATGGCGAAAAGCTATCGACTATTCAACTTTCTGTTGAGAATGATAGCTTTACATATACATTTGAGTAGTGCGCTTCTGAGAGCTTATACCAATGTCTGTGACATGATGGAAACAACGTGACATGTCACAACTTATTATAGAAAAGCCGTCTTTTTCTATTTTGTAAAATGGGTCAAGCTCTAGTAGGCATTTAACCTTAAATGGATAGTTCTATTATTGGCACAGCGCTTGCTGAATACTACTGTCATCTGTCAAAACAGGTACGCAGTTAATTTTTTCAAACAACGAGATTCAGAGCATGGCTTTTACACAAACAAACAGAAGATTCTCGGTAGCCACTCCTTTAGCGGCAGAGGCCCTCGTACTGAGAAAAATGACTGGGACCGAAAAACTCAGCCGATTGTACGAGTTTGACTTGGAACTTCACAGTGATGATATAGACATTCGACACGAGGATCTGTTGGGTGAGAATATCACGGTCAGTATTGAACTTCCTGAAGCTGGTTTACGCTACATTAATGGTTTTGTTAGTCGTATTTCTATGGATGGCTACGAGGGCAGACACGTAGTTTATCGAGCAACTTTAAGTCCTTGGTTCTGGTTTTTGACTCGTACATCAGACTGCCGCATATTTCAGGAAATGACAGTTCCGGATATTATTAAACAGGTTTTCAATGATCATGGGTTTTCTGATTATGAAGATCGCCTGACCGGTACTTATAAAACTTGGGAATATTGTGTTCAGTATCGTGAAACAGATTTCAATTTTTTAAGCCGACTAATGGAGCAAGAAGGAATTTATTACTTCTTCACACATGAAGATGGTAAACATAACCTTGTGTTGGCTGATGCTCCCAGTGCTCATGAACCTGTTAATGGTTATGAGTCCGTACCTTATTTCGTACCTGATGAACGTGCTCGTAGAGAAAGGGATCATCTCAATAGCTGGAAAGCCTCCAAGCAAATTCAACCCGGTTCTTATTCGCTTACTGATTATGACTTTAAAGCCCCGAAGAAAAACCTTACATCTGTATCTGAAGTTGTCCGAGATCACCCATCATCTGAATTTGAAATGTTTGATTACTCCGGTGAATACCGTGAGTCATCTGAAGGTGATCAATATGTAAAGGCTCGGATCCAAGAACTCCAAGCACAATATGAAATGCTTCAGGGCGAGGGTGATGCAGCTGGTTTGGCAACTGGTGCTGTATTTGATTTAACTGACTTTCCCAGAGATGACCAGAATAGAAAATACCTTATCATTAGTGCAACTTACGATATAAGTTCATCAGGCTTGGAAGGCGGTACAGATGTACGTGAATATTTTCATGTATCGATACAGGCAATGGATGCAGAGCAAGAATATAGAGCGGTACGTTCAACACCAAAACCCACGGTACACGGTGTTCAAACAGCGGTTGTTGTAGGGCCTTCTGGTGAAGAAATTCACACTGATGAATATGGCCGGGTTAAAGTTCAATTTCATTGGGATCGTTACGGCGAAACCAATGAAAATAGTTCATGTTGGATACGAGTTGCGCACATCTGGGCAGGAAAAAACTGGGGCGGAATCTACACGCCTCGTATAGGACAGGAAGTGATTGTTGATTTTCTTGAGGGAGACCCAGATCAACCGATAATCGTTGGCCGTGTTTACAATAAAGATAATATGCCTCCCTATGATTTACCTGCTAATAAAACCCAGAGTGGTATCAAAAGCAGATCCAGTAAAGGAGGCGATAGCTCGACCTTTAATGAAATTCGTTTTGAAGATAAGAAAGGTGGAGAAGAACTCTATGTCCATGCAGAAAAAAACTATAACACGCATGTAGAAAACGATTACCGCAATCATGTACAAAATAATTACAGCCTTCAGGTAGATAATGATGCCAGCCAAACGGTAACCAACAATAAAACGGTAGATGTTGGCGTGAATCACACCGAGACGATTGGGGGGAACATTAGTCTTTCTATTGGTGGAAACAGTGATGAAGCCATTGCAGGAAACAATGCCGTTGCAATTGCTGGAAGCCACACGCAAGAGGTAAGCGGTAATTCAGATTCGTGGACTTTGGCTGATGAGCACAAAAAGGTAATGGGTAATACCTCCGAAATATTCATTGGCACAAAAAGTGAACTACAGGTTGGGGCCAAAACATCAAACTTTGTGGGTGCGGTTCATGAAACCTTGGTAGGTGCAAAAGTCGCTATTAATTTGTCTACTGAAATTGAAACGACCAAAGGCGTTAAATGCTCAGTTTCTGAAGCTAAAACTGTACATAAGACAAAGCTTGATAAATATATGGCGGAGAATTTATGGGAAGTGGAATCTACTGATATTTATTTAACAGCAAAAGACGCTATCTATTTAATCGTAGATGGAACTCGAGTAAAAATTAGTAGTAGTGGCGTAGAAATAAAGGGCAATGTCAAAATAAAAGGCGATTTAGACGTGACTGGTAAATTTAATGATCCGGGTACTGCTAGTAATAATTAAGTTCTATATAGCGTTGAAGTTTAAAAAAAGACACTTAAAACAACATAGGAAACTGAAATGACCGACCCTTGGTTTACAACTGAAGTTTACACAATACTGCCTGGGCTCATCGTAGGTTTGTCTGGTGGTGCTTATGGTGTCTTGATTGGTTTAATGATTAACAACAAAAATTTCAAACGCATATTTCCATTTATGACAGTAGTGGCTTTACTTGTTTGTCTGAGTTCAATTATTTTTGGCGTGATTGCTATGCTTTATGATCAGCCAGAAGGTACGTTTTATGATTTTGCATCAACAGGTTTAATTGGTCTTATCGTGATTAGCCTTATCTATCGTACTATCAATAAAATCGCTTTTTCTAGTGGTGGAAAGTAATACTATGGACGTGATCAATAAATCCAAGCTACTTTTTGCACCACTTGTTGGAAGAATGGGATTTCCTGGCCACTCATTATCCTTGATCGTGAAGGGTGTCTTTGATTTAAAGCCTGATGCAAAAGCAACAATTTCGGATGAGCAGTTATTTCCGACAGGAAATGAATTATATGAAGATGATGACACGGGAACAGGAAGTAGCCGTTATGAATCTGATTTTGCATATTTCAAGCCTCGTTCAGACCTATTATTAGTAGGCAAGTGCCATACGCCAGACAATAAACCCGTACGAAAATGTCGCGTTACTTTTCAGGTCGGAGATAAATCAAAATCACTCGATATTACAGGCGATAGGTACAAGCAGGGTGCCTTTAATTCAATTTCTGATACGACACCATTTACAAGCCTTGAACTCCGTTATGAAAATAGCCATGGCGGTGTTGATAATAAAAAAAATCCCGTTGGAAAAGGCGAAGATAAAAGCCATAAAGAGGGCGCAGCCAAGCTATGGCTCTTAGCCAATATTGATAATACCCAACGCTTATCAGAGCCAGCAGGTTTTGGCCCTCTTGGTAATACCTGGAAAGACCGCGCCTCTAAAATGGGTACCTATAAAAGTGCGTGGTTAAAAGAGCGCTGGCCCTGGTTTCCAAAAGATTTTGACTGGGCTTATTTCAATGCCGCCCCAACAGACATGCAGGTAGAAGGCTACTTAAAAGGCGACGAATCACTTTTTTTTGAGAATCTCCACCCAACACGCTCACAGTTTCACACCCAACTACCTGGAATGAGAATACGCTTGTTTATAAATGAGTTAAAGCAAGCATCTAATGACACGCATTTTAAAGAAGTATCCGTTAACTTGGACACGCTCTGGGTTGATATGGAGGCAGAAAAACTGGTTTTAGTTTGGCGAGGTATCAGCCCAGTTCAAACAGAAGACTATGAAGAAATACAACATATCTTTATTTGCTCGGAACCACTAAACGAGTCTGCTAAGTCGATTGGCTATTATCATGATTATTTTCTCAAGGAGTTGATTGAAGAAGATGATGAAGAAGAGCAAAAGTCTGCAACTGACGACATAAATATTGATGCTGAGCTTGCTGAAGCAGAAAAAGGATTGAGAGCTGCGCTGCTTGCAGAGGGTCTTGACCCTGATAATCTTCCGGAACCGACAGCTGAACAAAAACTAGAACAAGCTAACTTGCTTAATAAGTTAGGTATCGACTTGGGAGCTGACCCGCTCACAGCTGAACAGTTTATGGCACAGTTTCAACAGGGAGCTGAATTTGTTGACCATAACCTTCAAAGCTTGGATTTATCCGAACGCGACCTTCGCTCAGTTAATTTACATTCTTCTATACTAGCTGGGTCTTGTTTCAAGCGTTCTAATTTGTCAGGGGCTATGCTCTCTGAGTGTGATTTATCCAATGCAGATTTATCAGGAGCGAATCTACAAGCTGCAAATCTGAAGGATGCAGACCTGACCGGGGCAAATCTGGATGGTGCAGATTTAACGGGGGCATTACTGGATGATGCGATCTTTGAGAAAAGCAGTATGCAAAATGCCGTCCTTGAAGACGTTTCCGCGCTTCGAACCAATTTTTCAGATTCAAATCTAAAGAAAGCAAACTTTGCTACTAGTAATCTAAAGGAAGCCGACTTCTCAAAATCAATTTTAGAGCAAGTGGGTTTTCAAAATGCAGATCTTTTTGCAGCTTCATTTATTGGTGCTTCAGGTCATGCAGTTAATATGACGGGGGCTGATATAAGCGAATTACGTGCCTCTGGTGGCTGTGACTTTTCACATGGAGTTTTCACTAAAACTGAAGGCAAGGAATCAATTTGGGAGGGGGCAAACTTAAGCCATGCTGATTTCAGCTACTCAAATATGTCTGGTTCTGACTTTAGTTCTGCAAACCTGACATCGGCTAATCTTTGTGCGGCTGATATGAGGTTTTCCCGTTTTACCAAAAGCAATATGCATGCGACAGAATGCATTCATATGAATCTTTTCCAAGGTAGTTTAGAGAAGGCTCAACTTAAGCAAACAAATTTTAAAGGTGCCAGTTTATACGGAGTAGAGTTTCTGGATGCCCTTATTCAAGATACTAATTTTCAATTCGCAAACCTTAAAATGACGAAACTCTCTTGAAGGACATGGTGAATATTATGAGCCAGTCTAAGGCTGTTGAAGACATAATCAGAAAAGTAAGTATCGGCGAAGGCATCGAGAATGTCACATTAACGCTGCTAGACCTAAGTGGGGTAGTCCTTCAGAAGGCTAAGTTTAGTAATGTTACTTTTTATCAGGTCAATTTTGGCAGTGCAAATCTTCAGAATTCAATTTTTGAAAATTCAGTGTTCAATAGTGTTAATCTTTCTCAAGCAGATTGTAGCTCGTGTGATTTTAGTGGCTCTTTCTTTATAAATGCTAGCTGCAATGGAACAAATTTATTTCAATCTAACTTAAGTAACGCCGTATTTTTAACAGAAAATGTGCCGTCGAAAGAATCTGACAAAATAACAATAGCTCTGGCCGATTCGGGTTTGCCCAGCAGTGTTTTGACTAATCTGGAAAGTGAAGGTATTTGTGGCTTTGTTAAAGGTGGTGCGGACTTCTCAACCGCTAATTTATCGGGTGCAAACCTCAATAATGCTATTTTTAATGGTATTAAATTTGACCAAGCTTTGTTTACTGAAGTTCAGTGCCAAGGTGCGATGTTCGATCTTTGTTCTTTCGAAAAAGCAGATTTTACTCAAGCCTCGCTGAAGAAAACCAATATTGATGTGTGTAGTTTTACTGAAGCAATTTTTAATTATACTCAAATTGATGAGTGTGAAATAACGACAGCAAAACTGGATAATGCAGATTTTAGTCAGGCTATTTTTAGTAAGGTGAAATTTTCTAATATCGACTTCACTAAAGCCAAAGGCGATTTCCCTAACGAGATGACAAACTGCGCATTTTTAAAATGCAATTTGCAGGGCATGGATTTATCCAGGCGAGTATTGAAAGGTGCAGATTTTAGCCATACCAATATGGAAGGTGTTTGTTTAAATGCCGCAGAGCTTACGAGTGCAAGATTCGAAAAAACAATATTAAAAGAAATAGATTTTAGAGGTGTCGATCTCACCGATGCTGATTTTTCAGGTGCAAACCTTCAGCAGGCTAACTTTAGTAGCTGTGACTTGACCGACAGTGACTTTACCAAAGCCAACTTGCAGGGGGCGAACTTTAGTAAGGCAACTCTGGCAGGAACTTCACTGGCAAGCGCAGATCTTAGCCAAGCTAACTTTTCTGACGCTATTTTGGATTATTGTGATCTTAATGACAGTCTCATTGATCAGATTATTTTGTTTAATACACAAATTATTAGCACTGATTTTGAAGGCGTTGATTTGACACTGGCGCGCATAGAACGGACTAGTTTCACTTTGTGTAATATGAAAAAAGTGAATTTGGCTGGAATGAATTTAGCGGATTGTATACTAATAGATTCCGATTTGTCTGAAGCTAATTTAACAGGATCAAATCTTGATCGTGCACAATGCGGACAAGTAAATTTTACTAGAGCAAACCTGACTCATTGCTCTCTTAAAAAATCTTCATGTAACACCGCTGACTTTACACAGGCTATTTTAGATGGTGCTAAGTTAAGCGGTTCAGATTTACGTTGTGCTTGCTTTGTAAACGCCTCTGTTAAAGGTGCAGATTTTAGCCATACGTTAATGGATCGATCTGAATTCAATAATGCTGACTGCGAAGATGCTATTTTTATAGCTGCGAATTTACCTTTTTCAGACTTATCCCATGCACGCCTTTTCAATACAAATTTCTCGAATGCTGATTTGAAGCAGTCAACTCTACATCGAATAAAAGAGCAAGATACAAATTGGCGCAGTGCTAATAAAAAAAGAGTCGCTGGTACTAATAAAGACCTCGCCGAAGCAGAAGACTGGAAACCGCTTAATTCACCCAATTAATGGTTTACTTATTTGGCTGTATAACAGATTAAAAAGAAAAGGGGATTATTATGAACAACGTTGCAAAGCTCTACCCAAATGAAACTGGCCATTACTGCGGGCCTGCTAGTGTTATTGGACTAGCAGACTGCGATGGTTTATTTCGTATCCGCCTTTTGGAATTCAATGAAACCCTTGAAGTTTCTGCTCGTATTACGCTTCCCCTTATAGATACGTTAGAGATCGGTGATGAGGTATTGGTGACCGGTGATGTTTATCGCGAAGTGTATGTAGTTGGTCTATTAGCGGCGATAAATAAGTATCAAAAAAAACAGGAGCCGAATCAATTGGATATGGGAAATGGTGCATATGCTGTGCTTGATTCTACTTCTGTCTCACCTGTATTTCAGCTATTTTCAAAACGGAATGAATTACTTCTTCAGTATGATCCCGTGTCTGAAAAAGCATGTATTAATATTGAGTCCGGTGATCTTGAGTTTATGACTCAAAATGGAAATATCGTGTTGAATTCTGCCAATAATATTCAACTTAAAGGACGAAATATAGAGTTGGCAGGAGAGTCCGGTGTTCAACTGGGTGTGATTGATAGTCTAGGTCAACTCGCTTCATCATTTTCACTGGATGCCTGCAAAGCCAGCATAAATAGTGCGAAAGTTCGTGTCACCGCGCAGTTAGGTGAATTTCAACTTAAAGAAACTCGCGTAGTGGGAACTAAGTTTCGGGGGACAATCGAAGACTCGCAGTTGATTGTTGATAGGTTATCGACCGTTGCCAATACCGTGACGGAAAAAGCAAAAAATGTGTACCGTTCAGTCGAGCAATTAACTCAATTAAAAACTGGGCGAATGAGGACTCTAGTCGCATCCACCTTTCATCTTAAAGCCAAAAAAACCATGCTGAAGTCACAGGAAGACTTTAAGGTCAATGCGGATAAAATTCATCTAGGTTAATGCGCAATTAAAATTGATTGATAAGGATACTATTTATGCCAGCGATATTTCCAGCATCAACAAAGGGTGGAGGGCAGTGTTTAGGCGTGCCCGATGTTTGTCTTACGCCAGCACCACCGGCACCACCAGTTCCGATCCCGTATCCGAATATAGGTATGGTTAACCAAGCAAAAAAAACCTCTAGCAAGGTGAAGTTTGCAGGTAAAGAAGTCGTCACTAAAAAGTCTGAAATATCCCGTTCATCTGGTGATGAAGCAGGCGTCAATAAAGGGGTAGTGTCTGGAATGAATATGGACAAAGTGACTTTTAAAAAAGGCAGTGCAAAAGTAAAGATTGAAGGTCAGCCTTGTATTCACCTCACTTCAATGACCGGACATAACGGCAGTAATGCCAACATGCCCGCAGGAGCACAAATTGCACCGAGTCAAACTAAGGTGATTATTTCTCCTTAGGGGGTACAGTTCTTTTAATAACCAACCTTGCCTCATACTATGAAAACCCTGGAAATAACCCCTTTATACCGTTTGCTATAAACTCAATAGCAATGGCAGCAAGTATTAAGCCCATGATTCTGGAAAAGATATTAATACCGGTTTCACCTAAGTGTTTAGCAATCCAAGACGATGCCCTTAAAGTAAGCCAAACTAAGGCACTTAAGAGTAGTATGCCAAGCGTAATCCCAAAATAGTGGCCGAAGCCCGTACCTTTATGAGACGCCAATATAACGGTACTGATAGCGCCAGGGCCAGCAAGCATTGGCATTGCAAGTGGCACAATTGCAACAGACTCTTTATCCATTGATTCAGACGCTTCAACTTCTGTTTGTTTTACACTACTCGTCTTAGCATTAAGCATGGCTATCGCCATAAGCAAAAGTAATATACCGCCAGCAATTCGGAAGGAATCGATTGAAATACCAAAAAATTGAAGTATTAATTGACCAAAAAAAAGTACGGTCAATAAAATAATGGTCACGCCTACTGAGGTTAAATCAACCGTATTTTTACGCTGTAGTGCCGTCTCATTAGCCGTCATAGTTATGAATAACGGGATGGCACCAAATGGGTTTATGATGGCCAGTAAACCAATAAATATTTTTATATATTCCGCATTTTCTAGCATTTAAAGCCTTACACAGTTAATTAGCTGTTACCACAGACCAATAATTTCATATTGGATCATGTTATGAGTTTGCTTTATTGTTACTTCATCACCCAAATAAGTGTTTTTTAAGACCTTACCCAAAGGGGAAGGTTCAGTAATTAGCATCATCTCATTATCCTGATAGTTAAATGATACACCACCTGCTACTGGGCTTATAAATATAAATTTGTTTGTGTTTGATTGAGTTTGCAAACAAACAAGCGCGCCTAAGCCAATTTCCATTTCTTCAGTGAAATTTTTAGTTTGAAGCTTCCTAAAAGATGAAAGATCGTTTTCTAATTGAGTGACGCGTTTTGCTTGACCTTCTGCTAAATAGGATGCCTCCAAACCTAAAGTATCGTACTTGTTCTCAGCTTTATTTTCTTCGTGAGTAGCGGTTTCATAAGCTTGAATTGCAGCTTGTGTCGCAGTTGAAAGCAGAATGGTTAACTGGCTTTCAATAATTTTATGAAGCGTGTTTTTATCTACTTTCATTTTGTTAAACGGCCCTAATAATCGTTCTTCCATTGTAATTCCACACCACCAAAGCCAGAGCTGCCACCTGTTGTTGTTTCCAGGTTGATGTTAGGTGTTAGCTCTACCTCGATAGAACCTTTCCAAGGTTGAGTTGGCTCAGGTGTTCTGGCAATTTCAACATAAACACCTTCTGTAATGTACTTTCCAAGCCCAACTGCTAAGCCATTACCGCCTTCTGTGGTTTCTTGAGATTCAAGGGTAATATTGTCGACATGTAAAATATCTCTTGCGGTACCTAAGGGGTCAAACTTACCACCTTCACCGCGCAGGGTTTGAATAGCTGAGGCCAATTGAATAGCCTGAAAAGGAGTGATGTTACGTACAGATTTGCCAAACAGTAGCCGTGCTAGCGCTTCATCTTCTGGTAAAAATGGCTCAGTTCGTAAGCCTATTTGTAAATCATCTAAGGTGCCTGAAAGAGAAGCGATAAATGTTAGGTCTTTACCTTTATATCTGCCTTGTACGAAAAGTGAAACGGCGTCATTTGAAAACAGCACATCACCTTCCTCTAACTTAAAGGTTTTGGCAAAGAGTTCAAAGCTTCCTCTTATGACGTTGAATTGGCCGTTATAACTTGGCTTAGTCATTGAACCTGTCAGCTTTAATTTCCCCTTAAGTTCGGCATCTAAACCTCTACCACGAATGTAGGCTTGCTGTTCTACAGTAAGCTGTATGTCCAACCCTACATAGGGTAATTTTATTTTCCCTTTTTGTTCCTTGTTACCATCTTCTTTTACGCTGACTTCAATTTCAGGGATAGAGTCCTTGGGAATCAGGTTAAGCATAATCTGAAAAGGGGCTATATCAATATCGCCTTTTACCAGCATGTCTTTTAAGTCACCCGATAGTTGGATGCTCCCGCTGACATCACCTTCAATATCTTCTCGCCGAACTATCGATGCATTGTTCAAATTCAATGTGATATCGATTAAGCCATTATCTCCGTCTGCGAGGTCTACATTTCCACTTAGATTAATTTTGCCTTTATGGCCATCAGTCGCGTCAGCTTTCACAATGTTAATTGATTTTTCATCGAAGGCGAGTTTGATCTCAGCATCTTTTATTGAGCTTTGGCTAAGTGCATTTTCATAGCTGCCATTTAATAAATCCAGTGAGCCTTTTAAACGAGGTTCCTCAAGGCTGCCTTTGAGTTGGGCATCTAGAGTTAATTCACCCGAAATATTTTGGATG